>JAGVUD010000303.1 GCA_019136435.1 Armatimonadota bacterium
AAGATGCTCGAGACGGATCAGGACGGGCTCGACACCATGCACGACCTCCAGCTCGCGTTCGCCCGCGAGTCCCAAAAGCGGCTAGAGGATCCCGCGCTCGACGCCACCGTACGCCGCCATTTCACGCGCATCGCCGAGAGCGCGCAGCGGTGTCCATGGGAACCGCCGAAGACGTTCTTCGAAGGGCTCAACACGCTCTGGTTCATCCGCGAAGTCCTCGGCTATACCGACGGCGTGTGGCTCTATTCGCTGGGCCGTCCCGACGTCTGGCTGTATGACCTATATCGCGCCGACCTCGCCGCCGGGCGCCTCACGGATGCAGAGGCGGCCGATCTGGCGGCCCGTTTCCTGATCACGGCCGACTGCCATCACGACGGCATGATCCCCGTCAACTCCTCAGCCGATCACGAGATGGAGATCCCGATGTCGCTCGGCGGCTGCGACAAGCACGGCAAACCGGTCTACAACGAGCTGACGCGCCTCTTCCTGGACGCGCACATCGGCACGGACTGCGTCTTCCCGAAGCTCCACTGCCGTATCGCCTCGGACGCTCCGCAGGCGTATCTGGCCAAGATCGGCGGCATGCTTATGCAGGGCCACGCTGTCTTCGCGCTCCTGAACGACGACCGCTACATCCCCCAGTATGTCAGGCAGGGCTTTCCCGTGGAAGACGCCCGCGAGTACACCGGCGTCGGCTGCTGGAACGGCTACATCGACTCCGTCATGGATGTGGACGGCGCGAACTACGTCTCGGTCATGCGCACCTTCGAGCTGGCGATCCACCGTGATCCGAAGGTCGAGCGGGAGGTCAGGATCCGCATCGATCCCATCGACGGCGCGTCGAGTTTCGAAGAGGTGCGCAACATCGCGTACCGCAACTTCATCCGCTTCTTCCGCGACGTGATGAGCGAATACACGCGTTACGGCGCGCAGAACGCCAAGGTCTTCCCGCACCCGGCCTACACGATGTGCCTGAGGGGCGGCATCCAGAGCCGCCGCGACACCACCGAGGGCGGCATCCCCGCGCGGCCGCGCGTCGTCACGCTCGGCTTCATCGGGAACGTGGTCGATTCGCTCCTCGCGATCAGGCATCTCTGCTTCGACACGAAAACCTGCACGCTGCCGGAGCTGCTCGCGGCGGTGCGGGACAACTGGTCCGGCCCGCGCGGCGAAGCGCTCCGCAAGGCGGCGCTCGACGGACCGTACTGGGGCGACGGTTCGGCACTGACGTGCGGCGAGATGGCCTGGTGGATGCGGCGAGTCCATGACGACATCGAGGGGTTCGCCAACGACCAGGGCGACGCCTACCGGCTGGCCGTCTACACCTACCGCGAGTTCATGTACTGGGGCAACGCCACCCGGGCGACTCCCGACGGGCGTAAGAACGGCGACCGACTCGCGCAGGGCTTCTCGCCGAGCGAATACCGCTGCAAGGAGGGCGTGACCACGGTGCTCAACGCCATCGGCATGCTGCCGCACGAGTGCCTGTTCGCCTCCAACGCCAACCTCACGTTTGACAAGACCGCCATGAGCCCGGAGACGTTCGCCGCCGTGTTCCGCGTCTACGCGAAGAAGTGCGGCCACCTCTTGCAGCCCAACTGCAACTCGGTGGAGCAGCTTCTTGAAGCGCAGCAGCATCCCGAGCGCTACCAGCACCTGATTGTGAAAGTATGCGGGTTCTCCGCGCGCTTCGTGGCACTCTCGAAACGCTGGCAGGACGAGGTCATCGCGCGCCACCGGCTAAACTAGGGAGCATCGGATGGAACGCGCCATTGTTTTCGGCATCGAGAAATTCGCCACGCACGACGGTCCCGGCATCCGCACCGTTGTTTTCCTCAAGGGCTGCCCGCTGCGGTGCATGTGGTGCCACAGCCCCGAAAGCTGGAGCTTTGAGGTGGAACGCTATCCGGATGGCGAGGTCATCGGGCAGGAGATGTCATCGGACAGCGTACTCGCCGAAGTGCTCAAGGACAAGGACTTCTACGATGCGTCCGGAGGCGGCCTCACCGTGTCCGGCGGCGAGCCGCTGGCCCGGCCTGCGTTTCTCGCGGAACTCCTCGGCAAGGCCAAGGCGGCGGGGCTCCACACGGCGGTTGAGACGAGCGGGGCCGCGACGGAGAAGGTCTTTTCCTCCTTGTTGCCGCTTGTGGATTTGTGGCTCTGGGACGTGAAGGGACTGGATGCCGAGAAGCACTTCAAGCACACCAAGAGACAGCTCGCGCCGATTCTGGCCAACCTGCGCCGCGTCAACGACGCGCTCGCCGCGGAGCCTGCGCGGAAACGCTCGATCGTGCTGCGCTGCCCGATGATTCCCGGCGTCAACGACGGGACGAAGGAAATAGAGGCCATCGGGCGGCTGGCGGATTCGCTGTCCGCCGTCACCGAGGTGCACGTGGCACCGTATATCCCCTACGGCATCGACAAGGCGCACCGCCTGGGGCTGAAGGTTTACGAGGCGCCGCAGCCGCCGCCCGAATACGGTCCGCGGATCGTTGCCGAGCTGGCCCGCCACACCGCCAAGCCGGTCC
>JAGVUD010000463.1 GCA_019136435.1 Armatimonadota bacterium
CAGGGCCATCGGATGCAGCGGGATGTCGCGGGTGGACCTGATTGTCCCGGAAGACGGGGACGCTCCGACCGTTCTGGAAGTGAACACAATACCGGGAATGACCCCGACCAGCCTGCTTCCGCGGGCCGCGCAGGCGGGTGCGCCGGATTACGACTCTGGTGTGCCTGGTTCTTGCCGCTCAGGTTGTGGCGTTCGCGTTCACATCGCCGCATCTGCGCGTCAACAGGGTTGTCGTCGAGGGGGCGAAAGGCGCCCTCGCGGCCGAGGCGCTGTCGAAGATGCATGCCGGAATGGGAGCGAATATCTTCCTCGCGCCTCTCGATGACCTCTCGCGCAAACTGGCCGAGGCGGCGCCGTTCCGGTCCGTCAGCGTCAGCCGAAGGTGGCCGCTGACCCTGGTCGCCACCGTGCGCCTGCGAACCCCGTACGCCATTGTGCGAAGCGGGCAGGCCGGCTATCTCCTGGATGGTGCGCTCGTCCCCTATGCCGCCACATCGGGCTCTTCGAAACGGCTGCCCGAGTTTGCCATCCCTTCAGGATCACGCCCGAAACTTGGTCAGAATTGGCCAAATCGTTATCTGCAGGCGTCTGCGAAGAGCTACGAAGCCGCCCGGGATAGAGGGCTTAAAGTTAGACGAATTTCGATTGACCGGTCCGGGGATATGTGCTTTAATATCGAAAGCGGAATTCAGATCCGGGCCGGAGCGCCGCAGGACATCGAGCGCAAACTCTGGGTGGCGTCGCAGTTCCTCGCTTCGAAGAAGGTGCCGCTCGATACGATTGACTATGTTGACGTGAGCTGCCCGGCCGCCCCAGTGTACGCGCCGAAGCGCTCCTGATCGAAGCGCTGAGGCGACGCTGAGTAAAGGATTTCGGCCTGTACTTATACACAATGGGCCGGTGAACAGCGCGGATCCGCCGCGCGGGCCGGTACGGGAGTGGGATTCAGGAAGTCGCAATGAACGGGATTTTCAGCCGGTTGTCCACGCGCAACTGGCTGTTTTACGTCACAGTCATGTGTTTTCTGCTCGGAGGTCTGCTGGCGGCAAACCTTAACACCCAGGGCTCGCTCAGGGCCGAACTGGGCGCGGGCGGAAGCGCGCGCCTTCCATGGCTGGTTGAGACGCTGAAAGAGCAGAGGGACACGAACGCGCAGCTCAAGAACACCATCAACGATCTTCGAGAGCAGGTTGCGGACTACGAGGCCGACCTGGCAAAGAGCGGCAGGCAGGCGAGCACGCTGAACCGCGAACTGCAGGACCTGAAGTTCCTCGTGGGCCTTACGGCCGCTGTCGGCCCCGGCGTGGTGGTGACCCTGGACGATGACAGGTCGAAGAAGATCGGCGACCCGGAGTCCGACCTTTATATTGTTCACGACTACGACCTGCGCAACCTGGTGAACGAGCTTTTTTCCGCCGGCGCCGAGGCGATTGCCATTAACGATCAGAGAATCGTGGCCAGGACGGCCATTCGATGCGTCGGGCCGAATATCATGATCAACGGTGAGCCGACCGCCGCCGAGTTCGTTGTGCGGGCCATCGGCAGCTCGCACGATCTCGAAGGCGCGCTCAACATCCCGAACGGCATCATCGATGTCCTTCGGATGGGGGTGAAGGTCAAGGTCGAGAAGTCAGAAAAGGTGCAGGTGCCAGCGTTTTCCGGCGCCACCCACGTGAAACATGCTCGCCCGGCGGGTCCGGGAAAAGAGTAGAGGGACAGGCAAAAGGTGCTGCTGCTCCCGGTTCTTGCGCTGGTTATCGGTTTCTTCGTTGTCTTTGTGACGAAGTGGACAATACCTCCCCAGTACGCGAGCTATCTGGCGCTCGCGGCGCTGGCTGGCCTGGATTCTGTTTTCGGCGGAATCAGGGCGGGGCTTGAGGGCAAGTTCCATACCGATGTGTTTCTGTCGGGTTTTGTTGTAAACACGCTGCTGGCGGCCTCGCTGGCGTGGCTGGGGGATCAGATCGGCGTGGACCTGCTGTTGGCTGCTGTTGTGGCGCTGGGGGGACGGGTGTTTCTGAACCTGTCGCTTATCAGGCGTTACTGGCTGACGCAGGCATCCGTGTCGCGACGGCGCGACGCATAAAGGATATGCGAGCGTGGGCGCCGGGGCCAGAACCCGGCGACAGGGGGTTCTTGTGAGTCAAAGCGAACTGATTGCCGGGCTGGATATCGGCACCACGAAGACATGCGTGGTGATTGCCGAGGCACGGCCCGGGGGCACGCCGGACATCGTCGGCGAAGGGCTCGTGCCGTCCTCGGGCATTCAACGCGGCGTGGTGGTGGATATAGAAAAGGCCGGGCAGGCGGTGCGGCAGGCGGCCGAGATGGCGCAGCGGGTGTCCGGGGTGCAGATATCATCCGTCTATGCGGGAGTTGTGGGCGAGCATATCGCATCTGTCAACTCGAAGGCGATGGTGTCCATTCCGTCGACGCAGCGCCAGATACGGCAGGCTGACGTGGACCGGGCAATCGAGGCGTCGCGGGTCGTGGTGCTGCCGCCGGAGAAGGAGATTATCCAC
>JAGVUD010000434.1 GCA_019136435.1 Armatimonadota bacterium
GGCGGGCATCAAGGTTTCGAAGCGCGATGTCAACGCAGAGTTGCAGAAGCGTGTGGAAGACCAGGTGCAGCAGTACAAGTTGGCTGTCTTTGGGAAGAAGGGCGAGAAGAAGTCGGACGCCGAACTCGACAGGCAGATGCAGAAGAACATCGGCCGGGGAATCTCCTCCATCCGGGCGGAGGTAGAGCAGAGGTCCGACCGCGACAGCATACGGGCCGAACTCCTGACCCGCAAGTTCGAAGCGGCCGTTCGCGCGCGGGTGCAGATGTCCGACGACGACCTGAAGGACAGCTACCGGACGGTGACCGTGCGGCACATCCTTGTTGACGCTACGAAGCGGCCCGATGCGGCGGCGAAAAAGCGCGCGGAGGAACTGGCGGCCAAAGCCAAAGACGGCGCTGATTTCGCTCAGCTTGCGAAGCAGTCCTCGGACGACGAAGGCACGGCGGCCAAAGGCGGTCTGCTGCCCCCGACAACACGCTCCGGCGGATATGTCAAGGAGTTTCTGGACGGCGCCATGCGGCTGAAGAACCCGGGCGACATCTCGGCCCCGGTCAAGTCGCCGTTCGGATACCACATTATCAAACTCGAGAAGTCCGAGGTGCAGTTGCCGAAGGACTTCGAGAAGAACAAGGAAAAGCTGCGCAAGGAGCAGCAGGAGATGCGAGCGGGCCAGGTCTGGGCCGAGACGATGGACAAGATCCGCAAGGACGCGAAGCTCACGTTCAAGGACCCGGAGTTCGAGGCGTACTGGACGCTGTCGCAGATGCGCTACTCCATGAAGCCCGATCCGGCTGTCCTCGAGAAGGTCGCCAAGGCCTTCCAGGAGCATATCCGCAAGAACCCGGGCAGCGATGCGGACACGTCCTACATTCAGCTCGCGCAGATTCAGCAGCAGCAAGGCAAGGCCAAAGACGCGATAGAAACCCTTACGAAGGGCCTCAATACGGCGTTCGAGGATGGCGGCGCCCGCGTGATGCTTGGACAGATGCTGCTCCAGGCCAACCAGAAGGACAAGGCGCTGGCCCAGTTCAAGGAGGCGGCCGAGACGAGCTGGGATCCGCAGGTGCACCAGCAGCTTCTGGGCATCTTCACGACGACCTTCAAGGATGCTGCCTATGCGGAGAAATCTCGCCAGATCGTGGAGGCGGCGATGGCGCGCCAGCAGGCTATGAGTACGTCGGCGCCCGCGCCGGCGCCGAAGGCGGCTCCTAAGGCGGCGCCAAAACCGGCTCCCAAGCCGGCTCCGAAGCCCCAGTAGCTGGAGTTATCTGGTTGACCCTCGATTCAAGCGCGCCCGCAGGTTCGTCCGCGGGCGCGCTTTACGTTGTCGCGACGCCCATCGGGAACCTCGAAGACATCACCCTGCGTGCTCTCAGGACGCTCAAGGAGTGCGATCTCATCGCTTGCGAAGACACCCGCACCACCCTGAAGCTTCTGTCGCGCTATGACATCCACAGACCCGTGACCTCCTATCATCAGCATTCGGGCGGAAAGAAGGCGGGGGATCTGCTTGCCGAGATAGGGCGGGGCAAGAACGTGGCGCTCGTGAGCGAAGCCGGAATGCCCGGAATCAGCGACCCGGGTCACGAGTTGATCGCCGCCTGCATCGCGGCCGGCATTCAGGTCATCCCGATTCCCGGCGCCTGCGCTCTCATCACGCTGCTGCCGGTGTCCGGGCTCAACACGTCGGCGTTCGTCTTTCAGGGCTTTCCGCCGCGAAAGCCGGGCGAGCGGGCGCGCTTCTTCGAAGGGCTTCGTCAGGAGACCCGCACCCTGCTGTTCTACGAGTCGCCGAACCGCGTGCGCGCCACGCTGGAAGCCATGCTCGATGCATGGGGCGACAGGCCGGTTGCCCTCGGGCGGGAGCTTACGAAGCTGCACGAGGAGGTCTGGAGGGGAGCACTGGGAGAAGCGGTCGCCGAGTTCACCGAGCGACGGCCGCGCGGGGAGTTCGTGATCGCTGTCGCTGGCGCGGCGCGGCAGGCTGAGAATGCTGAAGATCTCGAGAAGGAATACCTGTTGCTCGTTTCGAAAGGTCTTGATGACAAAGCCGCCATTGCCGTGCTCGTCAAGTCCTCCGGGCTGACCCGGCGGCAGGTGTACGCGCTCGTGCTTCAGTGGAAAGGGAAGCGGTGATCATGACTCGCAGGCTGATTCTTTGTGCTGCAATTCTTGCTGTTGTCTCCGGCGCGGCCGCCGCTCAACCGGCGGACCCGCTGCTTGAGCCGGGGCTGTCTTCGCGGATGGCTTCATTTGCGCTCCTCAAGCTGCCCCCCGCGGCGCGGCAGAGCATCGCGCCGGTGGAGTGGCAGGTGGTTGAGCGTCTCCAGACCTTGCCCCTGATTCAGCCTACGGATTACTCAGAGCAGCTCGGGCTCATATTCGGCCAGGTGAGGGACAATGTCGCGTCTCCCGAGCTTCTCGCTTCCGCGGCGCGGGCGGTTGTCGGTCTTCTGTTGCCCGCCGGTGAGGAATCCGACGCGTGGACCGGCTTCCGCACGGGAGTCGCCCTGCGAAGCCAGATCGCCGAGGTGCGTCCGGGCGCTGTTGCGTCTCTCGACGACCCGGCGGCATTCGCCGCCGGTGTCAAGAAGGCGGGTGAGACGCTTAAGGCGGAGGTTGCCCGGGCTTCGCAGTCCGGTGACGCAAGTGTGCTCGGCGAGTTGCGGGGCAGGGCCGTGAGCGAGGCGACTCGGAGCATCGCGGCGGTCTGGACGCGGATGCTCGAGCTTCAGGCTCCTGCCGCGAACAACTCTGCTTCGGCTGCGAAGACGCCCACCGGGGGGGCAGAGTCTGCATCGCCCGCACCCGAGGCGCCAGCCTTAGACGAAGCGGTGACCGAGCCGTCCGCCCCGGTCTCTTACGTCGGCAACATCGAGAGCAAGAAGTTCCACAAGGCTGGATGCCGGTTCGGCCCCGGCGCGAAGAACAGCGTGCCGCTGGCCAGTCGTGAAGAGGCAATCCGGCAGGGCTACATTCCCTGCAAAGTCTGCAAGCCCTGAGGGCGCGGCTCCGCCTGCTCTAGATCTGCATCCCGGCCAGCATCTCGACGGTGCCGCGCACCGACTGCTCGAAGATGCCGAGCGCGCGGTCGAGCAGCGCCTCTTCTATCACCAGCGGCGGCTCGATGCGGATGACGAGCGGGTTGTTGAGGCTGTACGCGACCAGCAGCCCCTCGCGCGCGCATCCGGCGATCACGAGCTTGGCCACGTCGTCCGAGCGGAACTCGACGCCAGCCAGCAACCCGAGCCCGCGCACATCGGCGACCCACTCGCCGAACTCGCCCTGAAGGCCCTTCAGCCGCTCGAGCATCGCCTTTCCGAGCGAATCCGATCGGGCGGGAAGCCCCAGTTGCTCAGTCGTGTCTATCGCGGCGATGGCGGCGGCGCAGGCGAGCGGGTTGCCGCCGAAGGTCGTGGAGTGAAGATAGGGGTTGGTCCCGAACAGAGACGCCCAGACCTCGGGAGTGCCGAGGAACGCAGCCACCGGCATCACGCCTCCGCCGAGGGCCTTGGCCATGGTAAGCAGGTCCGGCTCCACGCCGTCGTGCTCGCTTGCGAACATGCGACCGGTGCGCCCGAGGCCCGTGCGTACTTCGTCCACGATCAGCAGCGCGCCGGCCTCCGATGTGAGCCTGCGCACCTCCCGCAGGTAGCCCGGGGGAGCGACGTTGACCCCTCCCTCGCCCTGGACAACCTCCAGAATCACCGCGGCTGTCTCGCCGTTGACGGCATCGGCCATCGCCTTCGCGTCTCCGAACTCAACCAGGCCGAAGCCGTCCATCAGCGGCCGGAAGCCCTCTTTGTACAGCTCGCGCCCCGACGCCGAAAGCGACCCGTACGTCTTGCCGTGGAAGCCGTTGACGGCTCCGATCACGTTGCGGCGTCCCGTGTGAATGCGGGCGGCCTTCAGAGCGCCCTCCACAGCCTCGGTGCCCGAGTTGCACAGGAACGAATACTGAAGCCTGCCCGGGCTGATGGCGGCCAGCTTCTCGCCGAGTTCGCCGAGGGCGATGTCCAGAAAATAGTGGGTCTTGAGCGTGATCAGGTCGAGCTGGCGCCGCACTGCAGCCACAACAGCAGGATGCCGGTGACCGAGGCTGAAGACGCCGTAGCCCGCAACGCAGTCTATGTACTCGTTTCCGGCCACATCGCGGATGATGCTGCCCTCGGCATCCCATTCGGGGTAGCTGAGCCCGGTGAATCTGAGAAGATCGGCCATTCCGGGGTTGATGTAATCCCGGTAGCGTGAATAGGTGAGTTCGGCGATGGCTTCAGCATCGCCGGAGAAGGGTTGTGTCAAATGCGTGACCTCCGACGGACGACGCCAGAGTGTAGCGTCAAGGGCCGGGTCCTGTCAAACGAAGGGCTTCACTCGGGTGCCTGCGGCTCCAGTCCGGCCTGCCGCGCCATTTCGCGTGTCTGGGTCGCCTCGCTGCGCAGCAGGTCGGCGGTGGAGCCTTCCGGGTCTCCCTCGTTGATGCTGGCTCGCAGGCGGGTGGTCTGGTCCGCGCGCTCGGTAATCTCCCGGGCCAGCTCCTCGTCGGCGACCTGCGCGCCCGCCTCGAACATGGCGATTGCCGCGCCCGCGGTGGACTGCGCAGTGCCGTAGTTCTTCGCCTGAACCTGGTCGGCGGCGCTGTCCAGCAGGCCTTCAGCCTGTCCCAGCAGCGTGGAGATCGTCTGGCTCCGCATCTGGTCGCGTTCGGCGGCGGCGGTCTTGAGCCGTCCGGTCTGCCACCATGCGAACAGCACGAGCAGGACGGTGGCGATTGCCCACGTCCAGAAGAAGCCCTTCTTGATCTTTGCCATCATGGAATAAGTCCTCGCCGGAGTGACAAGCGTCCGGCACTGGTCTATTATAGGGACGTTATGTCTTCTGTCAAGGCACGAGCCGCCTCGCTGGCTATCTACCGGAGAGTGTATCTGATGACCGCCGTCCTTCTTGCCGCCGCGCATCCCGTTTCTGCCGGAGAACTCCATCAGTTCGCCGGTTCGGCGTTCCAGTCTTTCACGCTGGAGGGCGTGACGGTCAAGAGCGGCGCTCTCTCGCTCGACACATCCGCCGCCGAGAAGGTCACGGATGCCGACGGCCCGGCCAAGGGGCGAACGTACTACCGCGGAACTGCCACCAGCAGGCCTGTCGCTGTCGAGGGCGGCTTCCGGGAGATCGTCCTGTCGTGGAACGCGGACTGCCCGCAAGGCTCGTGGATTGTCCTCGAGGCTCGTGCCAGCCGCAAGTCGGGCTGGACGGAGTGGTTCAACATGGGAGTCTGGGCGGCGGATGACTTCGTTGTCAAGCGCACCCATCTGGCGAAACAGAACACCCCCGAAGGCCGCGTCAACACCGACACCCTCGTGCTGAAGGACGACTGCTCCGAAGCCCAGGTGCGCATCAGCCTCTGCTCTCTCAGCTCGGCGATGATCCCCGCTGTCCGCCGTCTCTTCTGCGATTTCACGCCCGCGAAGCCCGCCGCGGATGCCGATCCACCCTCCGGCGCTCCGGAAGCCGTGCTGAACGTCCCCGAGATATCTCAGCTCTCCTACCCGCCGAGAGGCGGAGTCTGGTGCAGTCCCACTTCAGTGACCATGGTGATGAACTACTGGGCGGCGAAGATGAACAAGAAGGAGTGGGAGACCGACGTGCGCGCGGCCGCGGCCGGCATCAGCGACGAAGCCTGGGGCGGCACGGGCAACTGGTCGTTCAATGCCGCCTACGCCGGAAGCCGCCCGGGTCTCGTGGCCTACTGCGAGCGGATGAGCGGACTCGGCGAAGCCGAACGCTGGATCAGGGCGGGAATTCCCGTCATACTCAGCATTTCGGCGAACGTCCTGCACGGGCGCGGCACATCCGGCGGCGGGCATCTCATAGTGTGCGTCGGCTTCGACAGCAAGGGCGACGCTATCTGCAACGACCCGTACGCCCGGCTCGACGATGGGCAGAAGGTCCGGCGTGTCTACGGGCGCGAGAGCCTCCGCAAGGCGTGGGCGAACTCACGCTTCGCGGCCTATCTGATCTACCCGGAAGCCCTGAAGCTGCCGGAGGGCATGGGGCCTACACAGGCCGCGCCTGAGGCCACTCCAGCGGCACGCCCCGGTTCCTGAGAAGCTCCTGCAGTTCGCCGGTCAGCCCTTCCGAGGCCCGCACGGCGATGGGCAGTGTCTTGCGGCTCTGGCAGAACGCCGCCAGAGCCCCCGCGGCTTCCCCGATGTTCCACTCGACCGGATGCAGCCTGTACGCGCCGTTCGATATGTGCGTCGTGCCGATGTTCTTGCACCCGGCGATCAGGTTCTCTGTTCGCCTGGGAATCAGCGCCCCGAGCGGAATCTGAAACGGGCAGCAGCCGAGATCCACGAAGTCGCCCGTCTCCGAAGCCGGATGCAGATCAATCCTGTACAGCCCGATTCCGACGGAGTCCGCGAACGGCTCGGCGTACTGCTCGTTCCGGAAGTCCGACGAGATGTGCTGCTCCACGACGCGGAACACAGGCAGAATGCGGCGCGACTCGCGGACGTACGGGTACTGCGCCAGCCCGTCCCGGGTGCCCGTCAGGTCGGGCCGGATGCGAAGGCCCGGGAATCCTGTGGCGCCGTCGGGGCGTGGGGCCTCGGTCTGCATCCAGTAGAGCAGTGCGAAACTGAGCCGCTTGCCCGCCTCCAGAACCGCCTGCTTCTCTGCATCGCTCTTGTCGATGAAGTTGCCCCGGTAGTCGTTCTGGGGCCAGTTCACGAGCGACACGTCCCCCGGAAAAGCGCCCTCCGCGAACTGCGACGCGTCCAGAACCCTGCGATAGCGCCAGAGCGACACGCCCTCCCAGCCCGGGTCGTCCCACAAAATGAACTTGCGCGGCTCCCGCGTGATCGGATGCACCTGCGTCCACTCGATCGGCTGCCTGTCCCGAAGCTCCTCGTATCCTTGCGGTTTGGCGATGGTATGGTCTTCGCCGGGGCAGTGGTCCATCAGGAAGCACCAGGTGAACGACTGAACGTCTTCGGGCCGCGCGGGCCCGTCCACGGCGTTCGGCTCACCCGTGTCGGCGCGCGATTCCGACCCGCTGGCGTATTCCGTGCCGGTCAACGGAAGCAGGTCGCCTGTTTCGGTTGCGTCAATCACGAAGTCGAAGCTGACCGTCATCTCGCAGCCGTCGTGCGTGCCCGCGAACGTCACGCAGTTGACCCTGTCGCCCGACACGTCCGCCTTCACGGGCCGGACTTCGGTGAACAGCAAAATCCGGCCGGCCGTGACATGCGGGGCCAGCATCTCTTCGAGCACCGCCAGCGACACCTTCGGCTCCTGGCAGAGTCTGCTGACCCAGCCGTTGCCCGGATTGAAGTGCACATTGGCGCGCACTTCGGGTCTCAGCGGATAGTTGCGCCGGTAGTAGCCGCGGATGCCGTCTCTCAGCCTGCGGTACGACCGCGTACAGCCGAAAAACTCGATCCACGGGTTTTCGTCCGGGCAGCTTACAGCCTGCGAAGTGAACTGTCCGCCGATCCAGCGGCACTCCTCGGTCAGAACAACGCGGCAGCCCGCTTCCGCCGCCGCCAGCGCCGCCGCGCAGCCCCCCACGCTCGCGCCCGCCACAAGAACATCACACCTGATTTCAGACAACTGCGAACCTCCCGCTTCTGTTTGGGTCTCACTACTGCTCATTGTTCCGGGCCCGGTTTTCCTCCCGAAGAATGCCGAACTCGCAGGATGAGCGCCGCCCGGCGGGTAAGTATTCCCCGGCGGACCGCGACGTCAGGCGCTGACGGGCCGCCACCCGACAGAGACAACCACCCAATGAACACAAGACCAGGTACCCCTCGTAATCCGTCGTCCGCGGCCGTTCTGCTCATCGCCGCCGCTCTGGTTGCCGTCTCGTGCGCCGGGGCCAGCGCCGCGCCGCCGGCGGATCCCGGTTTCGCCAGTGCCGTCCAGGCGGCCATAGGCCGGGTGAAGCCCGCCCTCATACGCATTCGGGTGGTTGATTCGAGCCATCGCGGTGGCCGCGAAACCAAGTCCGAGTCTTTCGGCAGCGGCGTGATCATCAGCCCGGACGGATATGCCGTCACAAACCATCATGTTGCCGGAACCGCCGTCAGGCTCGTCGTTACGCTCTCGACGAAGGAGGAGGTGGAAGCGAGCCTCACCGGAACCGATGCTCTTTCCGACATCTCCGTCATCAAGCTGCAGCCCCGGCCCGGCAAGGCGTATGCCGCAGCCGCGTTCGGCGACTCGTCGAAGGTGAAGGTCGGCGACCATGTGCTGGCGATGGGCAGCCCGGTCGCCCTTTCGCAGTCCGTCACCACCGGCATCATCAGCAACACCGAGATGATCATGCCCGAGTCCATGTGGCCGTCAACCGGCCTGACGCTCG
Organism: Armatimonadota bacterium; assembly: GCA_019136435.1. Lineage (GTDB taxonomy): Bacteria > Armatimonadota > UBA5829 > DSUL01 > DSUL01 > JAGVUD01. The sequence goes on from JAGVUD010000434.1 coordinate 8,366, forward strand.
ACGGCGAAGACGTGGGGTCCATGGTGCGCTGGATCGGTCACGACGCGCGCATCGCTGGCGGGAACTCCGGCGGGCCGCTCGTGAACATGCGCGGCGAAATCATCGGCATCAACGAGCTGCAGATGGGGCTGTCGGGAGCGATTCCATCGAGCATAGCGAAGAGCGTGGCCGCGCAGATCATCAAGAATGGCAGGGTCTCGAGGGCGTGGCTTGGCCTGGAGGTACAGCCGTTGCTCAAGTCGTCCTCCGTCAAAGAGGGCGCGCTCATCGCCAGCGTCGTGGACGGCTCGCCGTCGGCGAAAGCCGGCGTCAGGCCGGGCGACATCATTCAGAAGCTGGGGGGCAAGCCTGTCAGCGTCCGGTACGGCGAAGATGTGCCTCTGTTCAACCAGACCGTCGCGGCGCTTCCTCTGGCCAGGCCCGTGCCGATCGTGCTCCTGCGCGGCGGCAAGAGCCTCACCCTGAGCGCGAGTCCCGTCGAGCGTGAAGAAGCTCTTCCTCGCGAGCGCGAACTCAAGGCCTGGGGCATGACAGGGCGGGATATCAACGGAATGCTTGCCCGACAGATGCGCCGCGCAAGCCGCGACGGGGTGGCCGTGACGGGCCTTGTCACCGGCGGACCCGCATCCGATGCTCGTCCACCCATTGAAGAGAACGACGTCATAGTCGCCGTGGCCGGTGACAAGGTGACGACACTGGCCTCGCTCGTCACGGTCACTGACAGGCTGATGGCGGGCAAGACAGGCCGCGTTCCGGTGCTCGTCGAGTTCGAGCGAAAGCAGGAGCGGTGCGTGACCGTGGTGCGTCTGGGGCGCGAGCCGCTGCGCGACCCGGGGGTGGAGGCGGCCAAAGCCTGGGCGCCCGTCGCGGTGCAGGTGCTCACACAGGAGGTTGCCGAGCAGATGGGCCTGGCAGGACGCAACGGCGTGCGCGTCACCGAGGTGTACCCGGGGCATTCTGCTGCTGCCGCGGGCTTGAGGGTGGGGGACATCATCGAGAAGATCGACGGCGAGCAGATCGAGGCGTCGCAGCCGCAGGACTACGAGGTTTTTCCCGCGATGGTGCGCCGCAGGACTATCGGCGGCAAAGCACAGCTCAGCATCATTCGCGATGGAAAGCCGATGGAGATTTCGATGGAACTCGAACCGTCGCCGAAGCTCCCGCGCGAGATGAAGCGCTACAGGAGCGAGGAATTCGAGTTCACCGTGCGCGATCTCACGTTCACCGACTCCGGACGGACGCCGGCCGACGAGAAGGTGTCGGGGGTCTTTGTCGAGTCTGTTGACGAAGGTGGCTGGGCGGCGGTCGCGAAGCTGGCTGTCGGCGACATCGTCATGGGCATTGACGGCAAGGCGGTGTCGAGTGTTGCCGAAGCCGAGGCGAAGCTGAACGAGATCAGGGCCGCGAAACCCCGCCGTGTGGTCCTGCATGTCAAACGGGGCGCGGGGGAGATGTTTGTGGAGGTAGAACCGGGATGGAGTACGCAATGACACGAAAAGCACTCGGTATAGCGGCGCTGGCGGCTGCGTTCGCGACGGCGGCGCTGCAGATGGCGCAGGCAGAACTGACGCCGGAGGCGGCGCGCCAGGTGCTTGCGGGAGTCGAAGGCGCTGTGGTTTCGGTCCGCATCCAGTCGCGCACGATCATGACGATGGAGGGCCGCGAGTCGAGCCGGGAGGAGAGCGAAAGCGAGGCCACGGGCTGCGTCGTGAACGCCAAGGGGCTGACGGCGGTGAGCCTCAGCGCGGTTGACCCGGGGTCTCTCTACAGCGACCTCATGAAGTCCACCGGCGGCGACGGGTTCGACATGCGAACGGAGATCACCGATATCAAACTGCGGCTTCCAGATGGAAAAGAAGTCGCGGCCGAGGTCGCCGTGCGCGACCGCGACCTCGATCTGGCGTTCGTCTCGCCGAAAACTCCCCTCTCCGCGCCCGCCGCGTTTGTGGATCTGGCGGCCGGTACGGAGGCTCAAATCCTGGACCAGGTCGTGCTCGTCTGGCGTCTTGGCAAGCAGAACAGCTGGGCGACGGTTGCGCAGAAGCGGGACATCGCCGGTGTGCTCACCAGACCCCGCAAAATGTACCTGATGGAAGCGGGTTCCATGGGGAGCGAGGAGCAGCTCGGCTGCCTGGCGCTCGGCGCCGACGGCAAGGCTCTTGGCATGCAGCTTCTGCGCAAGGTGCCCGGCGCGGGAAAGGACCGCCCGCAGGTGCTGCTGGTGATACTCCCGGCCAAAGAGATTGCGGCGATTGCGAAGCAGGTCGAGAGCGGGGCCGTGCCAGCGGAGAAACCCGCGGAGCCCGCGGCAAAACCGCCCGCTCCGGCGCCGAAGGCCCCGGCGAAGTAGCTCTGAAGGTGCGCGCTATGAATCTGTTCTCACGGTTGTTGTTCGTTGCGCTGCCGCAGGCAGCGCTTGTACTGCTGGTCTTACATGGAGGCACTATGACTCAGGCGGCAGGCGATCCATCGGACGCTGGTATAATCGCGACTTCTTCCAGCCCCCACGCGCAGGTTGTGCCTGTTCCCATCGGGCGCGTTACGATAGGCGACGGCTTCTGGAAGCCCTGGATGGAAGCGAACAGGACCAAAGGCATTCCTGCGCTGCTTGCTCAGCTCGAAGAGCACGGGGTGGTGGACAACTTCCGTCTGGTTTCGGGCCGCAAGAAGGGCGAACGCCAGGGCCCCGTCTTTACCGACTCCGACCTGTACAAGTGGATGGAGGGGGCGGCGCTCGTGCTGCAGAGCACGGACGACGCGGCGCTGAAGAAGAGCCTCCATTCGATCATTGACGACGTGGCGGCGGCGCAGCGCGAGGACGGGTATCTCAACACGTTCTTCACGGGCGAGCTTGCCGGACAGCGCTTCCGGAACCTCGGGTCGGAGCATGAGCTGTACTGCGCCGGGCATCTGTTTCAGGCCGCTGTCGCGCACTATCGCGCCACGGGCGAGCGAACGCTGCTGAATGTCGCAACACGCTATGCTGACTTCATGGCCGCAAACATGGGCGCGGGCAAGATCGAACAGCCGGACGGGCATCCGGAAGTCGAGATGGCGCTGATCGAGCTGTACCGCGTCACGGGCAAGAAGGACTATCTCGACCTTGCCGGGTTCTACCTTAAGAAGCAGTCGTATGGCGAGAACGGCCAGATCAGCGGCCATGCCGTCCGCGCCGCGTATCTCGTTGCGGGGGCGGCCGACTACTACTCGGAGACCGGCGACAGCAAGGCCAGGCAGGCCGCCGAGGCTCTCTGGAGCGACATGGCGACCGGGCGCGTGTATATTACCGGCGGGCTCGGCGCGCGGCACGAAGGCGAGGCGATCGGCGAACGCTACGAGCTGCCGAACGAATCGGCCTACGCCGAGACCTGCGCGGCGATCGCTAATGCCATGTGGAACTTCCGCATGCTAGGCAACTCGGGTGACGCGAAATACGCGGACATGATGGAGCGCGCGTTTTACAACAACGTGCTCTCGGGCATCTCGCTCGACACCACGCACTGGTTCTACGTCAACCCTCTCGCCTGCTTCCGCGACTACCAGCGCTCGCCCTGGTTCGGCTGCACATGCTGCCCCACGAACGCCGTGCGCACGCTGGCCGCGATCCCGGGCTACATGTACGGCGTTAGCGATGACGCGGTCTGGGTGCATATGTATGACAGCTCTGCAATGGACTGGCGGCTTGGGGACGGCCGGAAGGTGAAGCTGGAGCAGAAGACTCGCTATCCGTGGGATGGCCGCGTCGAGATTGCCGTGTCGCCCGCAAACGCCTCCGAATTCGAACTGCGCCTGCGCGTTCCGGGCTGGTGCCGCTCCGCTTCGTGCAAAGTCAACGGAAAGGCAGTGAAGCTCGAAGCGAAGCCGGGTTCTTACCTCGCCATCCGCCGGGAGTGGGCGCCGGGGGACAGGGTGACGCTCGACCTGAAGATGTCTGTGGAGATGATGGCGTCTGATCCCCGCGTCCGGACGAACCTCGGAAAGGCGGCGGTCCAGCGCGGACCGCTCGTTTACTGCTTCGAGAGCACGGACAACCCGGAGGTGGACCTCGCCGGCGTGCGCCTGTCAGGCGGTTCATTCACCGCCAAATTCGTGCCCGATCTGCTGGGCGGCGTCGTCACGCTCACGGGCAAAGGCGAGCAGCCGTCCGGCGGCGGCCAGGGGCCGCTCTACCGGCCGGTTGATGTGGACAGGCGCCTGCCGATGACCAGGGTCACACTCGTCGGGATTCCCGCGTACGCGTGGGCCAACCGCGGGAACTCGCAAATGATCATCTGGGCGCCGTACAAACCCTAGTTGGGGTCACTTCAGCGAACAGCCGCAA
>JAGVUD010000437.1 GCA_019136435.1 Armatimonadota bacterium
TCTCGGTGATGAGCGCCCGCGAAAATGTCGCGCTGCCCGCCACGCTGCGCGGCGCCTCCGCCGAAGAGGCGACCGCCCGCGCCGAGGAGGTGCTCACCCAGGTCGGACTCGGCAACCGGATGGACCACCTGCCGATGCAGCTCTCCGGCGGCCAGCAGCAGCGCGTCGCCATCGCGCGCGCCCTGGTCAACAAGCCGGCGGTGATCCTGGCCGACGAACCGACCGGCAACCTCGACACCAAGACGGGCGAGGAGGTGATCGAACTGCTCGCCTCCCTGCAGCGGGATCGCGGCTGCACCATCATCACGGCGACGCACGACGTCAAAATGCTCAAGATTTCCGACCGCATCGCCTGGATCCGCGACGGCAAGCTCGACCGTCTGGAGACCAGGGAGACGATCCGCTTCGGCACCGTCGCCGACAAGCTGGACGGCAAGAAAGCCGTAATCGGTTGGTGACAGGGGTGCGGCAAGGTTGAGCGAGGGGAAGCGGAAGGATGGCGGAGCCATACGCCTGCTTGTGGCATGCATTTCGGCGGGATCGCCGGTTGATATTCGACATCGGCGCGAGCTCACTGGGTCGGCACGTACAGAGGCAGGCCTCCAAAGACTCGGGCGAACATGTTTGCGTTGCGGTCTTGCGCGTAGTCGTCCAGGGCTTTCACCAAACGGACCGCCGGGTCGGTGCAGCAGGCGTTGAGCGTATGCAGCACGCTCATCAGCACGCTTCGCGTTTCCCGTCCTTTGACCGACTGGGAACCGTGGCTGACCTTGCGCGCGATGGCGAGCGGCCGGACGGCGCGTTCGGCGGTATTGTTCTCGGCGGGCACGCGCGGGTCTTCGGTCCAGTGCCAGAGTCGCCGCGTGTTCTCGCGGAAGATGTTCTGGATCGCCTGCACGGAAGGGTGCCGCGCCGGCGCGCGGGCGAGGGTCTCGATGTTCTGTCTGATGATCGCCGCCCGCACGAGGTAGGTCACCGGGTCGCCGGCGCAGGCGGACCGCAGCGACATGGCCGCGCACAACCACGGGACGAGGGCTTCCGCGAAGGTTTTGCACTCCTTTGACGCGGGGTTGTCGACCACGAGGGCGAGGGTGTCGCGCTTCAGGTGCTCGAAGCAGTAGCCGCGCTCGCCGGCGAAGCAGTTGTAGGCGGCATAGCGGTCGGTCACGAGCGTTCCGCCGCAGTCGGCGAGCACATCCGCCGGCACGGACATGGCCCGGGTGCCCTCGCAGACAAAGAGCGTGACGCGTCCGGCGACGAACACCCAGGCGTAGCCGTTGTCCCCGTCCGTGCGCCAGGGGGTCTCGTCCGCGTGCTTCACGGCAGCGTCCCGGAGCAGGGCGCGCAAGCCGTCGGAGGCCGGGCGGAACAGCGCGGCCAGGCGGTGCATCGCGTTCAGGAGCGTCCCCTTGGGCACGCCGAGCCTGCGGGCGAGCGTGCCCATCGGAACGCCGTCGAGGTAGTGCTCGCGGGCCGCGCGCGCCAGGACGCGGTTCGTCAGACGGGTCTTGGGCAGGACGCCGGGGACGCGGGGGCGCACGGGCTTGCGGCAGTGCGGGCAGTAGCGCGCCGGCACCCGCACACGCCTCGGGAAGGCCGGCAGGGGATGGCAGTCGATCAGGTCGCGGATGGTCTCTGCCCCTCCCGGAAAGTCGGTCAGGGCGCCGCCGCAGCAGGGACAGGCATCCGGGGCCGGCAGATCCTCGACGTCCGGCTTGGGGCCTTCGGGCGGCTTCCAGCCGTGCCCCGTGTGGCCGGCACGCGCGCCGCCCCTGCGCCGCCGCTTTTCGGCGGGCGTCCGTTCGGGCGCCGACGGCTTCACCAGCCGCTGCGACGAGGGGGTCGAGAGCCCGAACGGCTGCTCCTTCGCGGTGCGCTCCTGCCGGGACAGCCTCGCCTTGAGCCGGACGACCTCCCCCTGGAGGCGCGCGTTCGCGGCCAGCAGGTTCATATACTTCGGACAGAAGCAGTCCTGCGACGCTCTCTGGGTGACCGTCAAGCTTCCGCCTCCCCGCGCAGGGCCAGCACCAGGTCGCGCCCGGCCGCCGTGATTATCCGCTCCAGTTCCCGTCCGTTCGCGATGGCCCGGCGCAACCGTTCGGCGTGGGCCGGCCGGACGTACAGGCCCCGGAGCCTGCCTTCCTCCCGGAAGGTGAAAATCAGCTTCGGATGCTTGCGGCCGGAGGCGCAAGCCTTGCAGTTCTTCCGTGTGCAGGGGGAGCGCGTCTGCGTCAGGGATCCCTTGGCCACGGGCCACAGGGACGCCGCCTTCGCCAGAAACGCAGCCCTGGATCGGTCATCGGCCTGATGCGCTGTTGTTTTCATGATGGCAGTTTATCATATTACAAACGCTCATGCAAGCACAAAAAAATAAATTTCCGCCTTTCGCAGAAATCTTCCTCTTCCTCTCCCCCTCGCTCCTAAACTGCCGCTACCCCTGTCACCAACCGATTACCCCATTACTGCGTTTTGCATTTGCGAGTGTTGGCGATCTTTGCTATATATAACACATTCAA
>JAGVUD010000364.1 GCA_019136435.1 Armatimonadota bacterium
GCGCACGTTCATTCAGGGGATCGCGCTGACAGGGCTAAAGGCCTAGTACAGAAGTCCGCAGCAGCACGAGATACGTAGCATAGCCCCTTGTGGGCGTCCCAACGAACCATATCCTTCGCGAATGGCAACATCCTCAGCAGTCTCGCTGACCCACAGCCTGAATCCCCGAAGCCTCCTGCGGCCGGTTTCGCTTCGGCAATGGCACACTCCACCCGGCCCGCCGGTCTCCGCCGAACTGAATTGCCGAAGCATAGTACTATGCAAGCATAGTGCGCCTGTGGGCCCGGCCTGAGTCTGGCGGAACGGCAGCTACCCTCCCCGCGCCTTCCGGCTGCGCGGCAGGCCGTTGCTGTGTGTCAGCGCTGACGTCAGATACTCGAACGCCGCCTCCGGCGTGTCGCAGTACGTGATCAGGTTCGTGTCCTGAGGGCTGATCATCCCCCACTTCACCAGAGCGTCGATGTTCAGCACTTCCTTCCAGTACTCGCTGCCGTACATCACCAGCGGAAGCCTGCGCCGGATCTTCTGGGTCTGGATCAGCGTCAGCAAATCCATCAGTTCGTCCATGGTCCCGAATCCGCCCGGGAAAACGCACAGCGCCCGCGCCATATACACGAACCAGTACTTGCGCATGAAGAAGTAGTGGAACTCCATCGCCAGGCTGTCGGTGATGTACTCGTTCCCTTGCGGTTCAAACGGCAGGCTGATCGTCAGCCCCACCGTCTTGCCCCCGGCTTCGGAGGCCCCCCGGTTTGCCGCCTCCATAATGCCGGGCCCGCCGCCCGAGCAGACCAGAAATCGCCCCCAAGGGCCGGGCAGGGCGAGCGACCATTCCGTGAGCATCCGCGCAAGTGTGCGGGCGTCTTCGTAATACTGCGACATTCGCAGGTCGGCTTCCGCCCGCTGGAATCGCGCCTGGATCTGCTCGCTCTGGGGATCGGCCGCCAGAAGGCCACGCGCCTGCTCGAGGGCGGCCTGGGCGGGCGCGCGTTCCAGTGTCCGCGCCGAACCATAGAACACGATCGTGTCCTTCACCTTGTTCTCGCGGAACTTGCGCAGAGGCTGAAAATACTCGCACAGAATCCGCACTGTCCGCGCGTCCGGACTTGCGAGGAACTCGCTGTCCGCGTAGGCTTTCGGAATCCGGCGCCGGGTCTTGTTCTGGTTGGATGCCATGGGTTACGGGTGTCCTCCGGGAGTGGTTTCGTGCGATCTGGTGGATGCCTGACTGAGAGGCCAGCGAACCAGTTCATACTAGCCGACCTCCCGCTTGGGCGCAACTGCGCGCGCCAGCTATGGCGCTGCGCCGCCGCCCTCAGGTATAATTGCGAGTCGGGGAGAGATCGGCGCAAACCCGCCCGCGCATGCGCTGCGGGGCTATCGTTTGGCGCGCCGGCAGCCGATGATTGTACTGCCCCGGAAGCGCCTTGCTTCCCTGGCGGCGGCGTTCACGACCAACACGGCCGCACTCCCAAAAGCTTACTCAGGTGGATTCAACAATAGTGCGTGACGACGAAAACACGATGCTGGGCGACACAGCCCCCAGCGATCTCAGCCGGCGCATAAAGCGCGACAATCGGCTCTGGCTTCTCACGTTCCTCGCCGTTCTGGCGGTAAGCGCGTTCCTTGTCTGGGCACTGGGCAAGCAGGACGAGGACGTGAAACGCAAGCACAGCGCCACATCCGCCACTCAGCGGCGGACGCCGTTTCCCGGTCAGCAGCAGTACCGCGCGTCCGATGCTATTCGCGAGCAGCTTGCCGAAATCGGAATCCGGGCCGCCTGGGTCCGGTTCGTGGATCGGGACGAAGTCGAGATCGAACTGCCCGCGACCGTGGACCGCGACATCGCCCCCCGGGTCAGGGAGATCGCGCGGCAGGTGACACTGCAGTACGTTGAGCGCGAACCCATTGTGTCGGTTTACGTCGCCGACTCGCCGGGAGTAGGCAAACGCGCCGAACTGCCGCTGCGCTGATGCGGCCGGCTGTCAGGGCTGGCCGAGGCCTCTGACAATCTCCGGGCCGGCGGCCTTCGGCTCCGACCAGAGCTTTCCCGCCCGATAGTCAGCCAGCGTCGAGCTGTCAACGATAACCCCCGGCGTCTCCAGGTACTCCGGCACCTGCTCTGAGTCCAGAACCTTCTTCATCTGCCGCACAATCGTCTGGCCCATGCGGTCCGGGTACACTCCGAGCGTCGCTGTAACGCCTCCGGACGCAATCTCATCGAGCGTGGCCTCGTTGCCGTCAATCCCGATGGTGAAAACCTTCTTGCCCTTCTCGCGGGCGGCGATGGATGCGCCGATCGCCATCTCGTCGCTCGCGCCGAAAAACAGGGCGATGTCCGGCGTGCGCTCCAGCGCCTGGGCGCTGACGTTCGCCGCCTTCTCGCGGAGCCAGTCGCAGACCTGCTCCTGAACAACCGTTATGCCCGGATACCCTTTCAGGCCCGCCTTGAAACCCCCGGTGCGCTGCGTGTTGTGAAAGCCCGGTATCCCCGCCAGAATGACAACCTTCCCCT
>JAGVUD010000513.1 GCA_019136435.1 Armatimonadota bacterium
GCGCTCGCGGTTCTTCGCGTACCACTCGCGCAGGTAGGCTTTCTTTCGTTCTCGCTGCTCGTCTGTCATCGCGCTTCTCCACCAGGCAACCTAACACTTCGTTCCAGCCGACCTACGGCGGCTGAACTCGGGCGTTAGGCCGCGCGGACTAACCCGTCGTTGCAGTGGACGCTCTGCCTCGCGCTCGGCGGCGTCGAGTTGGTGGGCGCGATCCATTAAGCATACCTCCCAGCCGCCCGCCACGCCCGCGCCAGCGTGTAGCGCAGGCCGGGGTGGCGCATGAATTTCATGGTCAGGGTTAGGCGGCGGATCACCTCGGCGCCCTCCCGTACTCCACGCTCGGCACCGTCTCCGGCACGTCTTCGGGCAGCGAGAACGCCACCAGGATCAGCGCGAAGGCGAGCGCGAATGCGATGGCGAACAGCTCGCCAAGCTCTATTTGATGGGTCATCTCGGCGCGCTCCCGTAGTTGGTTGGCATTGGCGCCGGCATCGGCGCTTCATCCGGCAGCGACAGCGCGATCCAGATCAGCGAAAACGCCATGCACGCGGCGATGGCGAGGCGCGCGAAGAATCGGAACATGCCGAAGGCGTCGCGCTCGTCGTCGTTCGCGGCGAAGTTCTTCAGGTCGCGCGGCAGGGTGAGCGGACGGCCTGCGGCTTCGTGGATGTCGGGGTAGCGGGTGCGGTGTGGGTTCATGGGGTCTCCATCGGGATGTTCAAATTTCAAACATCTGTGCTTGCGCGAAGCTCACGCGGAACCCTGCGGCGTTCCGGTGTCCGCCACCTCCGTACTGCTTCGCCACTTCGGCCACGTCCGCGCCGTCGTCGCTCGACCGCAGGCTAAATACCCTGCCCTGCGGCGTGTCCCAGTAGCAAGCGGCGAACGGACGACCTTTCGCCAGTTCGTGGCCTGCATCGCTGCTCATCGTGTAGGGAAGGTTCGCCACCGGAACGCGGTGCCCGCCGATCACCATGTCCCGCGTCGTCACGCCGAGCAATTCCCGAATGTCCTTGAAGTGCTTGCGTTCGATGGCCTCGCCTTCGGTCGCCAGTACAGCCGGCGCAGCCGCCATCAGCGTGTCCCACACTTGGAAGTCGTAGGGGAACGAAAAGACGTTGGCCTGAATCTGCCGCGTGTTCTGAAGCGCGAAGCGCCAAAGGTCACGATCCTCGATGTGCAGCAGGAGCGGCGGCGGCGCCTCGCCGGGGAAGAAGTGTCCCCACGTCAGCATGGCGCCGCTGCGGTCCATGTCGAATTTAGCCGTCACGTTCGCCGGCAGATCGACCAGGTCTTCCACGGCCGTCTTGTGGTGGTCAAGGATCAAGATGCTGTTCGCCTTCTCGGCCATCTCCAGTAGCACCGTGCGCTTGTAGCTGAAATCCACCATCACCACGTCCTTACCCGTCACGTCGGGCGGCGGCTCTTGATACGCTGCGGCGTGAAAATCAATCTCGCCAAGCGCCTTGCGCACGACCCAGGCGGCTCCAAAGCCATCGGCACAATTGCCGTGGTAGATACACATGCTCATTTTTCAGTCCTTTCGTAGCGGGTGCGGTGCGGGGTCATGGCTAGGCTCCGAAAACTTGGTGTCGCGCGCAGCAAAAATCACAATGTCTTGCGCGCCACGAGCGTCCATTTCAATGTCAACAATGCGGCTCCACGCCTCGCGAAGCGTCTCTTCGCTGGATGCAATCAGCACAACTACGTTGTCCCCAAACCGCATCGTGACTGCCTGTGCTGGGATACAAATTCCGGACGCGGTTCCGCGTTTCTTCTGAATGGCGTCTTGTGCCGGAAGAAATCGCTTGCCTGTGTCTTTCATGGCGCTTCTCCAAGATGCGCGGTCGCATCGGTCAGTTCGTGGTTAGCCGGCAAAAACTCCGTTGGCCCTTGTCCAGAGTTCGGGAGCAACTTCACCCATCCGCTATGAACAACAATCATCGCCTCGGCTGTCGCGTCTCGATCGCCGGCGATGTCGACATGCCGGCGCAGCGCCTGCTCGATGCCGCACGAGGCGCCGCCCCCCCCGGCGAAAAGATCGACGATCAGCTCGTGCGCGATCGGCAGGATGAATTGGCGGGCGATCACCGCCGCGCCTCCAGCGCTGCCGGGCGGGGTTCGCAGGCGACCCAGGCGACGGTGGCGGTGTGGTCGGGGTCGAGGGTGTGGAGCACGCGGGCCTGGGCGTGCAGGTGTGCGGCGGCGACGGCGCAGGTGGCGGCGTCGGCGTAGGGGGTGCGCTGCTCGATGGCGGCGCCGCTGGCGAGGTAGATGACGAGTATCCAGGTGGTCATGGTGCGGGCCTCCGGTACAGTCGGACAAGGTACGGGTGCGCGTGCATGGCGGCGACGGAATGCAGCCAGCGCGTTGAGTCCATCAACAGCAAGTCGGACAAGGTACGGGTGCGCGTGCATGGCGTCGACGGTGCCGGGCTCGGCCGGGGTTTCGGTGTGCGGGCGCCAGGGCGTCATGGCAGCAGCTCCTTGCGAATGCGGACGAGCAT
>JAGVUD010000144.1 GCA_019136435.1 Armatimonadota bacterium
GCGTTTTCGCGGGGGTTGCTGTAATATGGCGGCGGAGCGGACGTGCGTGAACCTCTGAGGCCGCCGCTTCGTCTAATACCCGGAACACACTGCATGAAGTTTTACAGGTTTTTGCTGCTGGGCCTCGCGCTGCTGACAACGGCGGCCGCGGCCGACAACTGGACTCTACCGCGCCAGAACACCGAGTTGACGAACGCGACGACGGAGGAGGCTGTTCTGCCGCTCTCGCTCGCCTGGCAATACATCGCCACGGCCGCGCCGGGCAACCGCTCGCAGCCCGTGGTGCTCGGCGACACCGTCTTCTTCGCCATGGGCGACCGCATTATGGCGCTGGACACGCTATACGGCGCTCCCAGATGGTTCTATCCGAGCGACGGCCCGCTCGCGGCGAAGGTGACAACGAGTCTCGCCGCGTACGACGGGCACGTCTACTTCGGGGCCAACGACGGCAACATCTATTGCATTTCGGCGAGCACGGGCGACAACCTGTGGGCGTACAACACGCTCGGGCAGGTGCGCTCTTCGCCGGTCATTGCCGAGGTCGGCGGCGAGGCGATTCTCTTCGCGGGGTCCGACAACAACGCCCTGCATTCCGTGAGAGCCGATACGGGCGAGCCGATCTGGCCAGGCGGCTTCCGCACGGGCGATGACGTCGCGTCCGAGCCCGCCATTGATGCCTCGGGCGCCTGGATCTACTTCATTTCGCGCGATACCCGCCTCTATGCCGCCAACGCGCAGAACGGAAAGTTCCGCTGGGCGTTCCGCATGAGCTTCCCCACGCTGAACGTCGTGCCCGTGCTTGGAAGGGATGTCGTGTATCTCGCCGGCGGCAACCAGATGTCCTCGCTCGGCGCGCGCAGCGGCGTGCGCAAGTGGACTCTCACGTTCCCGGCCGAATTCTCCGCCCCTCCCGCGCTGGCCGATCAGATCCTGTTTACGCCGCTGCGCAATTCCAGGGTTTATGCCATAACCGCGCGCGGGAAGGTCAAATGGGAGAAGCCCGCCGATACCGTTACGCCCGCGCGGTCGGGCCCGCTCGTGGCGGGCAAGGTTCTGTTTGTGGGCGGTGAGCGCGGAGTGGTGTCGGCTTTCGATATCGAGACGGGCAAACTCCTGTGGCGCTACGTCGTTCAGCCTCAGCAGACCACCGCCGCGAAGCCAGCCTCCACCAGCGTCCTCGTGTCGCCGGTGTATGCCAACGGGATGCTCTACGTTCTGACCGAAGACGGCGTGCTGTCGGCGTTCCGGGCCGACGCCGCCGACAACGCCGCTCCTCAGATCAACACCCTCAGCCCCGCACCGGGCGGGGTCATATCCGGCGGGCCGCCCGTGAACATCTCGGCGATTATCACGGACATGGGCTCGGGTATTGACCCGGACAGCGTTGTGCTCACCCTCGATGGCGGGGCGGTTGAACACACGTTCAGCGTTCCCGACGGCAAGGTAACTTACAGCACCCCCGTAACCGAAACCCAGGTCCCTCTCAAGAATGGCCGCCACCAGATCGCAGTCAACGCCAGAGACTGGAAGGGCAATGCGCTCGACTACTCCTGGTCGTTCACGGTGGACAACTCTCTGCCCAAGCCGAGAATCAAGGCTCAGACAACCCCCGGCCTGGTCTCGGGCACCTCCAGCCGCCGCACCAGAAGCACCCGCGACCGGAACGAAACGGACAGCCGGAGCAATGCACAGCCGGGTCAGTCGCGGGAGCAGCAGTCGCGTGACGTGCCAAGATTTGAAGATGGCCCACCCGCGCCTCCTCCCCCTCCTCCCGGTGGAGGCCCCGGGGGCGGCGGTATGATGATGCCGGAACCCCCGTCATTCTAGGAAGTCAGTTTATACGCAGTGTACAGTGAACAAGACCCCGAGCAATTGCTCGCGGCCCTCGCGCTGTCTAGCGCGGAACTCTCCCCGAAAGCCTGGAACCGCCTGCTCGAGCAGTTCGGGGACCACGCCGGGATTCTGGCCGCCTCTGACTCTGACCTCGCAGCGCTGAGGAACATCTCGGAGCAGGTTCGCGCCAGGGTTGTTTCGGCGCGCGGCAAGGTTCAGGACATGAACAGCGCCTTGGAGAGGCTCGAGAAACTGGGTGTCTCCGTCGCTTTCCGGGACGAGCCCGGTTATCCCACTCTTCTGCGGCAGATTGCCGACCCGCCGCCTCTCCTGTATGTGCGCGGAAAGCTCCAGGAAGACGATCGCTTCGGTGTTGCTATTGTCGGGTCGCGCAACCCGAGGCCGTACGGGCTGACCATGGCCCGGCGGCTGGCCACGGACCTGTCCCGGGCGGGGCTCACCATCGTGAGCGGCGGCGCGCGCGGCGTGGATGGCGCCGCCCACGAAGCCGTCTTGCGCGCGCAGGGCCGCACGATAGCCGTGCTCGGATGTGGTATAGACATCTGCTATCCGTCCGAGCACAAAGAGCTGTTCGAGCGTATCGCGGCCGCCGGCGCGGTCATTTCCGAGTTCCCCGTGGGCGCCGCGCCCGAGACCTGGCGCTTTCCCCGC
>JAGVUD010000027.1 GCA_019136435.1 Armatimonadota bacterium
CCTGCCGCTGCGCCCGCTTATTATGCGCAACGACAGCCTGGGGGGCGCGTCGCCCTACAGCGGAACGCCGGAGATCCCGATGGGGCGTCCGTATGGCGCTTACAACGAGGGGCTGCTGGTGAGGACGATGGGGAAGGTGGTGGAGCACGGCGCGGGCAGTACCTTCTACCTCTGGGACGGAACAGGGGTCTACGACTCGTGGCCGGGCAATGCCTGGCTGCTTGTCGACTCGGCTGCGTTCGGCTACCGGCCGCCTCTTGGCACGTTCGTCAAGGTTACAGGAGTATCGAGCGTGACGCTGGTCGGCGGGAAGACAGTGCGGCAGTTGCTCCCGAGGAGCGCGGCAGACATCGAACACGCCGCGCCGTAAGCGCGCCCGCGTCAGGCCTTTCCTGTCCTTCGGGTCACTTCATGCCTCCTATCAGGTGCTTCGAGGGCGGCAGTGGAACGAACGCCCCGAAGCGCCGCCGGACTGAGCCTTCGCTTACGGCCGACTCGCCGCTTGGCTCCGACGCCTCCCCACGATACGCCCCCTGCCGCGTGGTCAGCTTCGGCCCGTCGTTCCAGCGAACTCCGGACCGAAGCATCAGAGCATCAGAAAGCGGAAGCTGCGCTTCCGCACTCCATAGCCTGCGCGTGAGCTTATTCGCTGCCGGGCGGGTCCTTCGGGGCTTTTTCTCGCGCCGATGGACCATCGCCACCTGACGCTCTGCCGGCCCAGCGATCCCTCCCCATAATCGTAGCCAGGAGAGAAAAGGTCCCCGCACTACTGGTAATGCGTCGCAATACTGGGTATGCTATCCTGTAGATGATTACGTTCGGGAACGTGGTTGAGAGCCGGCCGTCAGGCAGGCGATTGGCACCAATACTCGTGAGGAGGGAAAACAATGCTTAGAATACTGGTATGCGCGACACTGTTCTGCGCGCTCACTTCGATGGCGAGCGGGGCTGCTGGACTTGATGGCACTCGCGATGCGTCGTACGGCGCCGCTCTCGCGGTGCAGTCGGTCCAGACCCAGTTCGGCGACAACGACAGCGAACTCAACGCCGGGTATGGCAAGGTGGAGGGTGGAACGCTCTTCCTGATGCTGACCGGCAACCTCGAGAGCAACTTCAACAACCTGAACATCTTCTTCGACTCCCAGGCCGGCGGGCAGAACGTCCTTCAGAACGCCGCCAACAACGGCGGCAGCAATCCCGAGAACGGCGGATGGGCTGCAAAACACGCCGGTTTCACCTTCGACACAGGCTTCGAAGCCGACTACATGCTGTCACTGCGCAACGGTAACTTCGGCGGTAACCGTTTCGACATAGACTATGCCGTCATTGGCGGCGGGCTTGGCAACTTCCTGACCGGTGTTGACGTCTTCGGCGGCTCGCTAACCGGATCGAACGCGTCCGCGCTGGCTAACGGCATCGGCGTGGCCTTCGACAACAGCAACGCTGCCGGCGTGACCGGAGGAATCGGCGCCGCCGACCAGACAGCGGCTCAGGCTGTCGCCACAGGCATCGAGCTGGCCATACCGCTCGCCGCGCTCGGCAACCCCGTCGGCGCGTTCAAGGTCAGCGCGATGATCAACGGGAGCAACCACGACTATCTGTCGAATCAGTTCCTGGGCGGATTGCCGGCCGGTCAGGGCAATCTCGGCGGCGACGGCGCGGGCGGTTTCAACGGCACTGTCTCGCAGATCGACCTGAACAACTTCGCGGGCAATCAGTACTTCCGTGTCCCTGGCGACCCTGGCGGCCCGGCTCCGGTCCCCGAGCCGGCTTCGATGTTGCTCGTGGGTGGCTCGCTGGCCGGCCTGCTCATTCGCCGCCGCCTGGCGAAGACCAGCAACTGAACACCGCAGAGTGCTGAGGGACCGCCGCAGGTCTTCCGCATATTCTCTGTTCGCCGGAAACTATGCCTCCAGTTGTCGTCAACTGGAGGCACTTCTTGTACATGAGGCGTCCTTCGGGCCTTCTTTTTGCCCCTGTATGCTGCGGGAACGTATGCTGCGGGAATGGCAAGTCGTTGCAAGCTTTCTCGTCCCACCGGCATCAATTCCCGCAGCCATCGGCAGCTATGTGGCCATCTCCGGACGTCACGCTGCTCACTCACCGCTACGCAACGCGCCCGCTCCTTCCACATCTTGCCCGTGGCCTGCAGATTCGCCAGGAGTTCCGAGGCACGCCCATCCCCCTTGCGGCTCCTCGCCTCGTACATCTCCCTGAGGTGCCGCGCCGAGCGCTGCAGGCTGTACTGAAGGAACTTCCGCGCCCCCTGCGCCGACCCCTGGACCAGAACGTGAACGTGCTCCGGCATCACGACAAAGCCCAGTATCTCCACGTCGAACCGGCTCTGGCCGTAGAGCCAACTCCGCAAGATCGTGCGGCGGGCTTCATCGTCGCTGAGGATCGGCAGGAAGCTGGCGACGCTGGCGGTGACGAAGTGTGCACTGCCGTCGAGGAAGGTGTTGCGAAAGCGCTGGTTAGTCATCCGCTACCGGCGCTCCGGAG
>JAGVUD010000162.1 GCA_019136435.1 Armatimonadota bacterium
AACCAGAACGGCGCCGACGGGCTTTTCGCCGGAGGGGGCTTCGCGCTTCTCGGGCGGCAGGCGCTTGCTGTGAGCGCAACTGCGGCCTTCTCGTTTCTGGTGTCGTGGGCAATACTGAGGGCTATCAGTCTTGCAGTCCCTCTGCGTCTTGACCGCGATGACGAGACCGTCGGGCTGGACCTGTCGCAGCACGGTGAAGTCGGCTACAATCTGGAAGCCGTGTGATCCCGGGCGCCGGCCCGGCGTGTTCATCTTGAAAGGACAGACAGTTGACCAAAGTCGAAGCGATCATACGCCCGAACAAGCTGGAGGACGTGAAAGCGGCGCTGGACGCGCTCGGAGTGCAGGGCATGACGGTAACGCACCTGATGGGCTCGGGCAAGCAGCGCGGGCGGACGCAGCACTACAGGGGACAGGAGTACGTCGTCAACCTCCTCGACAAGACGAAGATCGAAACCGTTGTTTCGGACGATCAGGTGGACGAGATCGTCAAAGCCATCACAAAGGCGGCATCGACAGGCGAGATCGGGGACGGCAAGATATTCCTGTCGCGCATTGACGACGCCATCAGAATCCGCACGGGCGAATCGGGCGACTCCGCCCTCAGGTAGCCCGCGCCGCGGAGCCCGGAGCGTGTGAGCAGCCGCCCCGGATCCCGCGCACGATACCGCATTCACACAACAAGGGCTGCTCGGATAAGGACGGAAGAGTAAAGCAGTGGCAGGGCCCAAAGAAGCGCCTTATGATCAGTCTTGGATTGCACAGGCACGCAAGGACCTGACCTCTCTGGCCATGGTCGAAGACCTTGCCGATTTCGTCACCGCGCGACGGAGCGAGGTGATCGAGCGCGCGGCGGACCTGCCGGGCGAGGCGCGCACGCGCCTCCTGAGCGATCTGATTGACATGGTCGTTCGCCGCATGCTCGAAGTTGCCTGCGAGCCCACCGATTCCACGCCGAGCCTGCTTTCGCAGGCGGAACGATCGCTGTCTATTGTGGCGACAGGCGGCTACGGGCGGCGCGAACTGGCCCCGTTCAGCGATGTGGATATCAACTTTATCGCCGCCTCCGAGGACGATCCGGAAGTCGACGCTATCACCCGGCGCATGTTCCGCCTCATTATGGATGTCCTGCTTTCGGGGGCGAAGCTGAAGGTCGGATATGCCTACAGGCTAGTCGGAGAAGCCGGTGCCCTGCACCACCAGAATCAGACAGCTCTGCTCGACGCGCGGTTTGTGGCCGGGAGCCGGGAGGTGTACCAGTCCTTTCAAGACGAGCTTCGCCGCAGCATCCAGCCTGTCGCCTTCATTCACGACAAGATGAAGGAGCGCGAGGCGGTTATAGCCAGGCAGGGGACCTCGCTCTATCTTGTGGAGCCGAACATCAAGGAGGGCGAGGGCTCGCTGCGCGATCTTCAGCTCGCGGGTTGGCTGGCTCAGGCGGCGTACGGATTCGAGAGCCGAACCGTGTGGGAGGATATGCGCATGCACGGATTGCTTTCGACAGCCGAGACAGCCGAGGCCGCCGAGGCAAGGGAGTTCTTTTCGCGGTTGCGCTGGGAGATGCACGTTGCGGCGGGCAAGCAGGCGGACACACTGACAGTGCCAAAGCAGGAAAGCGCGGCGGCGAGTCTGGGATATGCGGACACCCCGGAGGAGTCCGGCGTCGAGAAGCTGATGCGCGACTACTACCGGCATGCCGAGGTGGCCCGGCGAACGGCAGAGAAGGTGGTGAGGCGGGCAACGGGGCTGCAGCTCGAACTCGAGCACGGCCTCGACGCAAGGGACGGCAGGATTATCCTGCAGAATCCCGAGGCGTTCCAGAACGATCCCGCGGCCTGCATTCGCGCATTCGCATACTGCCAGCGCTATGGGCTCACCTTCGACCAGCCCGTGATTGACGCGATACGCGCGGCGACCGCGAGTTGCCCCGCGCCGATTCACGACCCCGAAGCCGCGAAGCTGTTCCTTATGATTCTGGGCGGCGCCAACGTCGCCACGACGCTGACGAGCATGGCACACTGCGGGGTGCTGCAGTGGTTCGTTCCGGAGTTCGGGCGCGTTATGCGGCTGGTGCCGTATGATCCGGCGCACGAGTTCACGGTAGGATGGCATTCGCTCACGGTTGTGCAGCACTGCGAGCGCCTCGGCACGAGCGGCGACGAGGACATGCGCAGGCTGTACTCAACGCTTCGCCAGCCCGAACTGCTGTATCTGCTGGCGCTTGTGCACGACAGCGGCAAGGCCGTACGGGGCGAGGAGCATGCCGAATCCGGCGCCCGGATAGCGGCGATGGCCGGGAAGCGGCTCGGACTGGACACGGAATCCGTTGAACGGCTGCAGTTCCTCGTCCGCAATCACCAGCTTATGTCGGACACCGCGCGGCTGCGCGACCTGACACTGAGAAAGACGGTTGACGATTTCACGGCAGTCGTGGACGAGGTTGATACCCTCACGATGCTTTTCATCTTCACGAATGCGGACATTCTGTCTGTCGGTTCCAGGGCGTGGAGCGAGGTGCAGGGTCGTTTCCTGCGCGAGTTGTATTTCCGCGCGGAGCGCGCCATTCTCACCCGCGCCCCCATTTCCGACACGGACGAGGACATGGCTTTGCATCGCAGCAGAGTGCGGCGCGAACTCTCGATCACGTCCCTGCCCGAGAAAGCCGTCGACGAGCACATAGCCCTGATGCCCGCGATGTATCTCCTCAACACCGGCCCCGAGGAGATGGCCGCGCACATCGCCGCGATTCAGCGGGCTCGCAACGGGCAGCCCTCGGCTGACCTTCGCACGGAGCCGGGATCGGGCTTCACGGAACTCACCGTGTGCGCGCTGGACGACCCGGAGCCGGGCCTGCTTTCGAAGATTGCCGGGGCACTGTGGGCGATCGACGTAAATGTCCACGCGGCTCAGGTGTTCACCCGGAAGGGGCAGGACAAGGTCGCGCTCGACCAGCTCTATGTTGACTTCGAGGGCAAGCCCCTGCCCGAGTTCAAGAAGGCTCAGGTTGAGAAGGAGCTTACGGAAGTGCTGAGGGGCGACCAGACCGTGCACGGGCTTCTCGCCGAGCGGAACAAGGAGCTGAAGCCCGACTACAGTTCGCTGTCGCTCGAGGTGCTGAACCATCTGTCTGAGCAGCACACGGTCATTGAGGTGCACGCAAGCGATCAGCCGGGGCTGCTGTACCGGTTCACCCGCGCAATCGCCAGCCTGGGCTGGGACATTCATTCGGCGAGGGTGAGCACATGGGGCGCCGAAGCCCGGGACGCGTTTTACGTGACGGCTGGCGGCGGCAAACTGGGCCCCGACGCCGCCGATCGGCTCGAGGAGGCTCTGAAACGGGCCTGAGCGGGCCCGGCCGAGAGGTTGGACTGATGAAACTCGTGATGGCGGTCATCCGGCCGCACAAACTGCAGGAGGTGAAGAACGCCCTATCGGAGATAGGCCTGGCAGGCCTGACTGTGACAGAAGTGCGGGGGCACGGAAGGCAACGCGGCCAAGTCGAGAAGTACCGCGGTCTTGAGTATTCAATCGATCTGCTGCCCAAAGTGAAAATCGAAGTTGTCTGCAGCGACTCTCAATCCGAGGACGTGATTGAGATCATCGTGCGCGCGGCAAGAACAGGCGAAGTCGGGGACGGGAAAGTATTCGTCCTCCCTGTCGAGGAGTCGGTAAGAGTCCGAACCGGCGACAGGGGTCCCGGGTCGCTCTGAGCCGTCAGCCGGCAGACACAAGAAGCAAGGATCGAAAGAAGGAAGAGACCAGCAATGGCAACCACACCGGCAGAAGTTCTGCAGATGATCAGGGACGTCGAAGCGCGCATCGTTGACGTGCGCTTCACCGACCTCCCGGGCGTCTGGCAGCATTTTTCAATACCAGCAGAGGATCTGGACGAAGCGGCATTCGAGGACGGTCTGGGCTTCGATGGCTCCAGCATCCGGGGGTTCCAGGACATACAGGAGTCGGACATGACCCTGATGCCCGACCCGAACACCGCCTTCGAGGACACGATGGTGGAGCACCCCACCGTGGCGATTATCTGCAATGTCCACGACCCCGCCACCGGCGAACGCTACAGCCGCGATCCCCGCTTCATCGCCGCAAAGGCCGAGCAGTATCTGATGTCAACGGGAATAGGCGACACGAGCTACTGGGGCCCCGAAGCCGAGTTCTTTATCTTTGACGACGTCCGCTTCGGACAGACGGCGAACGCGGGTTTCTATTCGGTTGACTCGAGCGAAGGCATCTGGAACTCCGGCCGCGATGAAATGCCGAATCTCGGCTACAAGATCCGGCACAAGGAAGGCTACTTCCCCTGCCCGCCCATGGACAGCACCCACGACCTGAGGAGCGAGATGCTCCTCGCGCTCAGAGACGCGGGTGTAGATGCCGAGATGCACCATCACGAAGTCGGGACGGGGGGACAGGCCGAGATAGACCTCCGCTACGACACGCTGTTGACGATGGCCGATAAGCTGATGAAGTACAGGTACATCGTCAAGAACATCGCCAACCAGCACGGCAAGACGGTGACGTTCATGCCCAAGCCCCTGTTCGAGGACAACGGGTCGGGCATGCATGTCCACTCGAGCATCTGGAAGGGCGGGCGCAACGTGTTCTGGGACGAGACCGGCTATGCGGGGCTTTCGGACACCGCGCGGTACTACATCGGGGGGATTCTGAAACACGCGCCTGCGCTTCTCGCTTTGTGCGCCCCCACGACGAACTCGTACCGCAGGCTCGTTCCCGGGTACGAAGCGCCGATCAACCTCGTCTATTCGCAGAGGAATCGCAGCGCGGCGGTGAGGATTCCGGCCTACCTGCAGAGCGAGAAATCGAAGCGGATCGAGTTCCGCTGCCCCGACCCCAGCGCGAACGGGTATCTGTGCCTGGCTTCGATCCTGATGGCGGGTCTGGACGGGGTCCAGAACAGGATTGATCCCGGCCAGCCGATTGACAAGAACATCTACGACCTGCCGCCGGAGGAATCGAAGACGATTAGAGGCACTCCGGGCGACCTGCATGAGGCGCTCAATGCCCTGGAGGCCGATCACGAGTTCCTGTTGAAGGGCGACGTGTTCACTCCAGACGTCATTGAGACCTGGATCGGCTACAAGCGAAAGAAAGAGGTGGACGCGGTGCGCCTGCGGCCGCACCACCACGAGTTCCATCTCTACTTCGACATCTAGCGACGAGCGCGCCTCCTCCTCATGCCAGCCAGTAGCCCTCAACGGCGCGCCCCGGAAGCGCGAACTCCAGCCAGCCCCCGCCTGCGCGCGGCTCCGGCTCGTCTCCCAGAAACCCAGACACCTGCCCGGAAGCCTTCAGACGGATGACCGCGCGCTCTTCCGATTCGTTCGACACGACCAGGAACCTGCGCGTATCCGCCTGCAGGATATCGGCCCGGCCGGGCCCCTCGACCAGAACGTCCGGATCTCCAATGCTTTCGCGCACAAGCTCGGCGATGAGATCACCGCAGGCCCCACCGTCCGGCTGAGACGCGCTGTACGCGAGGGGCGCTCCGGCCAGAAGCGCCCCGCCCTCCCCACTGCGCATCCGGGTTATCGCCGCGCCACCGTTCGGGAGAACGCCAAGGACTTCCGCTTCGCCCTCGTACTCGGAAACTGCGACGCACACGGGAATGGCGGTCCCGGCGGCCAGACCCCCGACATGGCGGGAAAGTCGAATGGCAAGCCCGCGGCCGCGGCCTTCGGCCGCCTGCATCATCGCATACGCGTCGAACCCGGTCGTGAGCGGCCAGGTCATGCGTTCGCGGCATCCGAAAAGCTGGTCCAGGCCCATCCCCGGCGTGACCGTGGAGTGCAGGCTCCGCGCGCTGTCGTAAGCGGCCGGCCAGATCTCGGACACCACTGATCCCCCACGCCTGACGTAGTCACCAAGGGCGCCCGCGACAGGCTCCGCAAGCCAGTACGGCACGGGCAGATAGAGGCAGCGATACTGCTGATGCAGCCCTGCCGCGAAGTCGGACGGGTGCACGAAATCCACCTGGTACCCCGCCCGCGCCAGGGCCCGGTACGCGCCGTCAAGGCTTCTCGAATAGAGATCACCCGCAAGGGTACCCGCCCAGCAGAAGATCTGGTTCTCCGGGTCGGCGAGTAGCGCGGCCTTAGCGGGAAGCGGGCTGGCGGCGAGGAAGAACTCCTCATCGGCAAGCAGGGCGCGCGCGATATGAGACGCAGGCTCAAGCCACGGGGCCGGACTGCCGTCAGGGTTGGTCAGCCCCCACGCGGGCGATTCCCCGCCCAGCCTCTCCGGACGATACTGCCAGAACAGAAAGCCCTTGATGCCGTGCGCGAGCGGGATGAGGATGTGCCGCTTCATCTCAGCGCTCCCAATCGGTCGCGGGCGCGAGAAGGCGCCGCCGGGAAGCGCGTGAATCTCCGCGTTGATGACCGCCTTTCCCCGAGCCGCGCTGCGGAGCAGATCGGCCGCGAACGGGTCGGAACCAACGCTGTTGCCATGCAGGTCGCCCGGCTCCGCAAGCAGCCAGTCATCGGACCCGCAGGAAACAAGCGGGAAGATGGGAGGAGGCACGGTGTGGCACACGACCGGATGAACCGTGTCCCACCGCCGGACAGCCTCCTTGCGTCTCAGCAGCTCGTCCCGCATCGTCTCCGCGAAGAAGAGCCGCCAGTCAATAAAGTCGCGGTAGGTCTGCGGCTGCACGGGCAATTCCACTTCATCCCAGGTCTGGTAGTTTCGGCTCCAGACGCGGTTCAGACGCTCCAGCGATGAGTAGCGGCATTCAAGCCAGTCGAGGAACGCGGCCCGGGAGCTCGGGCAGGCGCAGACGAGATCGCCGATCTTCGGCTCGCGCAGGAGGCCCACCGTCAGCTCG
Source organism: Armatimonadota bacterium (assembly GCA_019136435.1). Lineage (GTDB taxonomy): Bacteria > Armatimonadota > UBA5829 > DSUL01 > DSUL01 > JAGVUD01. Next base: position 6,857 of record JAGVUD010000162.1, read on the forward strand.
GGCTCGTTCCACAGGTCCCAGAACGCCAGCGAGGGATGAGTACCCAGCGCCTTTGCGGCCTCCTCTACAAACCGCACCGAGTGCTTCACGGCCGCCTTGTGGTGGAGGCAATGCCCGGGCACGCCGCCGATCTGGCGGTAGGGCGTTGTTACCGGCCCGAGCGTGCGGCCGCCAGCCGTCACCATGCGGCAGTCCGGATACGCCGCGAACAGCCACGCGGGAGCGCAGTCCATAATCAGGTTGACCACGACGCGGAGCCCGTGAGCCTGCGCGGTGTCAAGGAGCAGAGTAAGATCGCTGAAATCGAAGCGGCCCTCGGCCGGGTTGTTCCAGCGCCACTGCGCCCAGACCTTGATCGTGTTGAATCCCGCGTCGCGCATTCGCCGCAGGTCGGCGTCCCATTCTTCGGAAAGCGGCGTCGGGGCACGGTAATACTGCGCGCCGAATGGCATAAACGATAGTATGCGGTTCATGCTCATCCCCTTCCGCGCCCGCGCCGCGGCGTCCTACCTCAAGCGACATTGTCTTTGTGCCGAAACTGTGTTGACCGGCGAAATAGGAAGCTCGTATAATCGGGCGTCACGGTGGCCCGAAACGAGGGTCTATCATACTGAGGAGGCTATCATCCATGAAACCAGCTCTGCTGCGAATTCTGATCTCGGGAATGCTTTTCGCTCTGGCGGCGCCAGGGCTTCTTGCCTACAGCATTGTTGACGTGCCGACGGCGAACCAGGCGGCGCTTCACGAGGTCAATCTGGCGTACTACAGCCTTTCGATCAAGAAGTCCCTGCCGCCCACGCACAAGGACATCTACGTCGCCTATTCGACCGTGGCCCCGGGCCTCGAACTCGAGTACATTCACGTGGACATCAACAACGGGTTCGGCACTCAGGACCTCGTGAACGCAAGCTATAAGCTTATGCCCGAGACTGCCAAAACGCCTGACGTTGTCATCGGCGTCAAGAACATCTTCGAGGATGACACTTCACCCAGCCCGGACGAGCAGAAGCGTTCGTTCTATATCGCAACGGCGAAGACACTGAACCCACCCAGCCCGGACGAGCCGTGGCACCCCGTCGTCCGGCTGCACGTCAACTATGGCACGAAGGAGCATCGGGGTCTGTTCGGCGGCGTGCAGATCGCCATCACGCCCCGTCTCGGGTTCGCCGCGATGAAGATCACGAACTCGCCTTACAGCAAGATCTTTCTGGGGAACGAGTACGAGTTCGCGCTCGTGTACTCTCTCGGCAAGAAGGGCCCGAACATCAAGGCCGGCACGCTCGGCCACAGCACCTGGGCAGGACTCGACTACAGCCTGCACTACTAGTCGGAGTCGAACGGGGAGTTCGCCTGGCGAACAATGTGAGACGTGCCCGGCGCCGGTGCGCCGGGCACGTTGCTCGTTACGAAGACAGCGCCTATCTGATGTCCCTGGGCCGTATGGCGGCTTCACCTGCCGCATCCAACCCGACCCACCCCGGCTTTGCCACGACAACGATGTCTGACTGGGTCCTCGGCAGGAGCGTACTCACCAGATAGGTCTTGTACGCCTCACAGCTCGAGATGCCTGTAACCACGACAGCCACCCCCGCAGCAGGAATCTCCATCTCAGGCGCCCAGACAAACACGCCGCGGGTGCCTGTGCCGTCCGAAACGCCGCTTCCGTCGTCAATGTAGAACCAGTCCCGCCCCTTCAGCGTAACCACTCCGGACGTCTGGATCAGGAGGCCGATGTTGTTCAGACCGAGGCCTTTGCGTATGCCCCGCTGTGCCACGGAACCTCCAACCATCCAGTCTTCGCCACCAATGTATCCGCCGCGCATGAATACGGGGACTATGTCACCCAGTCCGGATTGCCTGGCCGCGGCAGCGGCGATGAACCGCTCACCGTCCTCATTAGTGCTGAGTTTTCCGACGATGTCGGCGCGCATGCCTGTGTCTAATGCGTGCCCATCGAGGTGTACGCGGATGCCGGCATTCCGCCCTTCGTCCTCGACATAGAAGACACCTGGCGCCGCATAGGTTACAGGAAGGCCCTGCAGAAAGACCGGCGCCCCGTCGGGTTTGGCCTTCCCTTCCGAGAGGGGCATGCCAGATGCACGCACCAGCCCGAATTTTGCCTGCGGTACCACAGCACCCAGCGCGCCTGCCGGACTTGTTCCGCACCAGGTGAGGGGGTCACCCGCCCCACTATCCGACGAATAGACAAGAGACCTGTTTCCCCCGGGTGAGAAGGCACAGACCAGGCCGCTGCTGGTATAGTCCGTGCTGTTGTGCGAGAAGTCCACGATGAGGTTGTCGTTGCCGTTGTAATCAAACGGAGTGGTGAACGTGAACGTCTTCCAGCCGGTGGCGGATACCGTCTCACTGGCGGCCTGATACACCGTTGTCCACGGCGTGCATTCCCATGCCGCCGTGGCGTAGGAAGAAGCTGTTGTGTGCTTCATCCGGATGTTCCAGTTATCCAGCGTCTGACCCGGAAGCTGCGAGATGTTCAGCGCCAGCGAGACTATCGTCGACGGACCCGCCCCAAGCTCCGATGCGAGGTATATTACCTGTGTCCTGGAGTCGTGATACAAGGTGTGCAGCGGGTAGCTCCAGGTCGAGTCACACGTACCGACGGTGATTGTCGAAGGAGTCGTGAACGTGTAGCACTGGCCCCCGTTGTCGGCGAGCGTGCTGTTGCCGGGCGCATCCGCCGCCTCAACGACGAAGAAGTACTCAGTCTCCCGAGCGAGCCCTTCAACGGTGATCGAGTGCGCCGTCGCCAACGACGTCTCACTCTCAACTACCGTATAGGGGCCTCCACAGACTGTACCGACCTTCACGACTCCGATAGCCGGCTCATCGGTGGTGAACGTGATCACCACGCCAACCTCTTCGGGCAGGCTGGAAATGGCGCTGATCACAGGACCAGCGCAGTCCAGAGATGCAGAACGCGTCTTCGTGACGTTCGTGCCGCCCGTACCGTCATCGGCATCAAGATAGGTTACGGACAGCGTCCCCTGATGCGCAGTCTGCAGGGTTCCATCCTCGGGCCCCGCTTCTCCCGAACCTGTGGAAAGCGGACTCTCCGCATTGCTGAAGACGCCAGGAGTGGCCGGGACTTCGGCAAGAATGACAGTCTCCAGGTCACCGGCGGAACTCTCCGCGGTCACAGTGGCGGCGCCCATCCCTGCAAGGCCGGCATCTCGCAGCTCTATCACAACATGGTCAGCGCACGAGTAGATATCCCTGTCCAGCGCCAGACGTCCATCGGAAGGATGGAACCCGGCACTCCCGCTCAATGCCATCAGGACTGACGGCTCAGTCTCGTCGCTGCTCGCGATCACGAGAGTCCCCTCGTATTCGCCCACGGCGTCCGGCTGGAACTTCACATCGAATGTCACCGGGTCCCCTCCCGCCGGTATGGTGAACGGTGTTGCGGGCAGATTCTCCACGGAGAACACGTCACCGGCTGCCATTGCCGCGATGTCGGGCTGTTTGGGCAGAATCGGGCCCGGATACACGGGCCTGTCGCCCTCAGGAACGGCGTCAGGCGACAGCTCGCCTCCGAACGGGTGCGCGCAGTACCACTCCTGTTCCGCGGACATGACGTGGTCTGCCTCAATCGGTGGATCGAGCACGACATTGTCAAAATAGTCGTGCTTCACTTCAGCTCCTCTGTAGGCGAATAGACCGATCCGGCCGGGACCGGCAAGACCTGAATCCGTCCCGCTCCACGCCAGGTTGCCGTTGAAGTACACCCGTATCTGCGACCCCTGGAAGCTCACGTTCACAAGGTTGGGGGCCTCGCCCGTGGCAAGGTAAGGCGAAGACGTCCAACCGCCACTCAGCCAGGTCTCAGTGCTTCCGATGAATCGGATCACCCAGAACAAGCCTTGTGCGTTGATACCCACACCGTAAGCACTTCCCACTCCTCCATCGTAGACGAAATCATCCGAGCAGCGGAAGCACAGGCCCGACACGTAGCTTGTGTATCCGGTTCTGCGAAGGGTGACACTGAGGGACCCGTCTGCCCATTGATCCCCCGCATATAGCGACTGATAGGACTGTCCGGAGGCCGTACTGTAGGCACTGTACTCACCCTGCAGGACGGTCCATGTGGGCGGTGGCAGCGGCTCCCATCCCTGAGCGGCCCCGTCTTCGAAGTCCTCCCGGTACTGGGCGCCCGAAATACGCACATCGGAGACCTGCAAGTCACCCCGTCCGGTGTTCGCTATCGTCACCTGCTCGGTGCGCGCGTTATTGATGAATACGGGACCGAAGGGCAGTTGGAGGTCATCCGCGGGCGGCAGGCTGTCCGTTACTTCGATCTCCGGCTGGAGGGGAATCACGTGTAGACTGACCACACGAATCCAGTGGTGCTGAGTTGTCATGTTGGAGAACCGCACCTGTGCAGAGTAGTCCCCGGCTGTCAAGGCATTCGCCTCCGCTGTTAGTGACACCCTGACGGTAACACTCTCACCCGGAGCCAGTACGCCGCCGGCCTGGCTGCACGCAGCCAGCCTCGAGCCCGAGACCGCAGCCCAGGTGAGCGCCTCGGTCCCCATATTCTGGAGCGTATAGTCCGCCCCGTCCGGAATGAATGGTCCGCCCACCTGTCCGGTACTGGTGAATCCACTGGAAGGGGAAACCCTGAGCGCGTCCGTCGGCTCCACACCGAGCCGCAACTGGGGCACCTGTGTGCCCAGGGCGCCAGCCGGGGAACTGCCGCACCAGGTGAGGGGGTCACCCGCTCCGCTATCTGACTGATAGACAAGTGACCTGCTACCTCCCGGCGAGAAGGCACAGACCAGGCCGTTGCTCGTATAGTCCGTGCCGTTGTGCGAGAAGTCCACAATCAGATTGTCGGAACCGTTGTACTCGAACGGCGTGGGGAATGTGAACGTCTTCCAGCCGGTCGAGGTTACAGGATAACTGGAAGCCTGAAACACGGTTGTCCACGGCGAGCACTCCCACAACGCCGATGTGAACGAGGACGCAATAGTGTGCTTCATCCGGATGTTCCAGTTATCCAGGGCCTGTCCCGGGATCTGTGAAACGTTCAGAGACAGTGAGGTAATCGTCCAGGGAGCCCCTCCAAGTTCCGAGGCAAGGTAGAGTACCTGTGTCCTGGAGTCTTCATAGTAGGTATGCAGCGGGTAGCTGAACGTTGTGGCGCATGTGCCAACGGTTATTGTGGACGCAGTCGTAAACGGGTAGCACTGGCCGCCGTTGTCATCCGTCGCCACAGTGCCAACCACATCGGTTGCCTCCACAACGAAAACATAGCCAGTGGCGGGACTCAGCCCTGTCAGTTCAACCGTGTGCGCGGTGCCCCAAATCGGGTCCTCTGCTGCGATGATTTCCGGCCCACCGCAGACCATGGAGCAGTGCACGCGGCCCAGAGTGGGAACATTGGTGGCAAAGGTGACCGTTGCCGCCACACCGCTACTGGCATTCACGGCCACATTCGTAATTGATATCGGCCTGCAGTCCGCAGTGGCCGTATCGGTCTTCGTCTCAGGCAGCCCGCTTCCATTATCAGCATCCTCGTACGAAGCTGTGATCAACGCGCCGTCGCCAATCTGAAGAACCCCGTCGCCCTGCACGGGTTCTGCACCGGCCGTTTCTACCTGTCCCGCGAACACGCCCGGCTCTGGCGTCTCCGCAAGCGTCACAGTCTCTGTATCCCCTGTCGAACTGGAAACAGT
>JAGVUD010000291.1 GCA_019136435.1 Armatimonadota bacterium
GACAGTTGCGGGCACGGCTGGCGCCCAAAGCGCAGCTTCGGATGACCCGTTCGGTTCCGCCGCGGCGAAAGTGAAGATACAGGTTTACCGTCCCACGAATGTGCCGGCGGAGTTCACTCTCGGCAGTCTGCAGGCCGTCACGAATCCTTCGGACGTCCTTATGGCGACATACTACAGCGCTGACGACAGGCAGATTCACATAATGCAGACCACTCCCGAGGGGCTTGAGTGTCCGGACTGCGCCACAGTGGAGGTGGATGGAACCCCCTGCCCGTATAGCCGGGAGGACACCTCCGACGGTTACGCGCTCGTGGACCTCACCGTCATAAAGGGAAAGACCGCAGTGCTGCTGGGTCTGCGGCAGAAGAATCTCGACACAACGAAAGCTCTCCTGGTTCTCAGGCCAATCGCGGAGGGGCTGGAGGTGGTTCAGCCGCAGGCGGGGTCGCCGGTCACGGGCAAGCAGTCCGCGATTCGGGAGGCTGCCGGGGGCGCCGACTTCGCTGTTTACGCCCCGGAGGATCTGCCGCAGTACTTCTATCTTAAGACCGTGGCGTACTCACCCGCTGGCCTCGCCGAAGACGGAGAGATGGCGACGCCGGAGCAGCTTCTGATCACTTATGCCTCCACCACGAAGCAGATCACCGTGCTCGTGCAGCCGCCGGGCGCTTTCCAAATGAAGGAGTCCGCGGGCCGGTCGAAGGTGACGGTTCGGGACTGGAAGGGGCTCGCGTGGAAGGAAGACAAGCAGGCCGCGCTGGCGCTGGATGCTGGCGATGCAATGATTCTGCTGACAGGAAATGTTCAGCAGAGCACACTGCTGTCAGTTGCGCGGTCGCTGGAACGGGTGCGGTGAGACAGCAGTGCTCGCTGTCGGATGAAAACTTCTTGATGTTTTTCCGGGCAATCGGCAGTTTTGGCACGAATCTTGCACCTATATTAGGCGGAAACCAAATTCTTTTCTCCTTCTGTCAGTTAGTTTTATGACTCGCCCGCCGGGAAACCGGCGGGTTTTTCTTTGCCTGCCGAAAGAGAAGCAGTCCACCGCGCCATTGCTCAGGGGGCGAGATCGGCCAGACGCCACATTGCAAGGCATTTGTCCGAGTATTTGCCGTCCAACTCCGTGCAGCGCTCGTTGATGAGATCGCACGGCTCCGGAAAGTCAAACGGCGCCAGCCTGAGGTTCAGCGGCCGCCAGTCCCCGGTCTGGATGTCCGTGTTCGAGTCCCGATCGGTAAAGTGAGTCGTCAGGAGATAGCGCGCGCCGCTGCGTTTCATGTTGCGGATGGCCGCGAGCGCTTCGCGGAAGGAAAGATGGACGAGGCAGTCGCGGCACAGGATTGCGTCCGCGCGGGGCAGATCGTCCCGGATGATGTCGGCAACAACAAATGACCAGCCGTCATTCTGAAAGCGCTGCCGGTTCATCTCGATGATGTCGGGTACGATGTCCGCGCCGATGTAATCCTCGACCGGTAGCTCGGTATGCGCGATCCAGCACAGGTCTCCGCACGGCGCGTCGAGCAGCGAGCGGATCTCGTGCCGCTTGAGGAGGGTGGGGAGTTCGGCGCGCAGTGTCTCGGTCTGAATCAGGTTCGATCCCGAGCCCGATACCGACTCGTCGTCCTGCCAGGCGTTCGTCTCGTATATCCCTGTGAAGCGCTTGGCCCTCATTCGCGCAGGAAAGAGCGCTTTCCTGACCGCGCGCGCCGCCGCCAGAAGCAGCTCGGGACAGGCCGCCTTCATCCGCTCTCGAAGCCCGCTCCGCTCATTCATCGTCCATTAATCGCTTTCCGCGCTTCCTCGATGACCTCATCCGTTCGAACGGGACGGCCCTCCTGGTTCGACCTCAGCGCCGCGCTCACGACTGCAAGCGCTTTCACGGCAACCTCCCCGTCCACCTCGACGCGGGCGCCGGTGCGGGCCGACCGGGCGAATTCGTCGAGCTCTTCGACCTGCGTGTCGGCGGGCTCAACAGCAAACTGCTCCCGCTCGGCCGACCCTGCCTTTCGCAGGGACACCGCTTGCCCCCCTTCGCAGTATAAGTTTCCCGCTGTACCATAGACATTAATGTAGTATACATGCGGCGAAGCGTAGTTGGAGCCAAGGTAGCCGAGCAGGCCTGTCTTGAACCTCAGGAGCGATACCGTCGCGTCGTCGTTATCCGCCGGAATCGCCGCGTGCCCCATAAACGACGACACCTCGGAAATATCCCCCAGCAGATACTGCAGCGTGTCAGTGAAATGCACCCCGAGCTGCATCAGTGGCAGGCCCGGGCACTCCGCGCGGCTCGACCGCCACATGGCTGCGGTGAGCCCGAGTCCTCCGGAGTGCGAGAAGTTCGCTTCCACTGTCACGGGCACCCCGACAACGCCCTGGGCGATCAGTTGCTTCATCCTCCGATGCCCCGGAAACCGCCGGGCATTGTGCCCCACCGCCAGCGTGACTCCGGCGCGCCCGGTCTCGCTGACGATACGCAGGGCATCTTCGAGGGTGTTT
>JAGVUD010000086.1 GCA_019136435.1 Armatimonadota bacterium
CATCTGATGATCAGCGACCCGGAGAAGTACATAGACGAGTTTGCGGATGCGGGTTGTCATCAGCTCTTCGTGCATCCGGAGACCTGTACGCATCTCCACAGGGTGCTGCAGCAGATCAGGGACGCTGGCGTGCAGCCCGGTGTCGCGCTCAATCCCGCGACCCCGCTCGAGGCTCTGGACTACGTGTTGCAGGATATTGACGGCATTCTGCTTATGACCGTGAACCCCGGCTTCGGCGGGCAGGAGTTCATCCCGGCGATGCTGCCGAAGATCGTGCGAACACGCGAGCTGATCCGGATGAGCGGCAGGGACATTGAGCTTGGGGTGGACGGCGGAATGAACGAGCACACGGTGCAGGCTGTTGTCGAAGCCGGCGCGGACACGATTATCGCTGGTTCCAGCGTGTTTGGCGGACCGGGCACGGTCAGGGAAAACCTGGGGCGGCTCGTGGACTGCGTGGCCGTCGTGGCGGCCGGATAGGTCTGCGCGGTGGATGTGCTGCGGCTGGTTCTGATCGGCGCGCTGGTTGCGGTAGCGACCGTTCTGGCCCTTGAGGCCGTACGCCGCAAGCGCTTGGCGGCGCTCATCTCGCCGTCGCAGTTCTGGATTCGTGTGGCGGCCGCGCTTGTTATGATCCTCGAACTCGTATTAATCCTGGCGGGTACGTACCTGCTAGCCGGGGCTTCTCCGTTGCTCCAGATCTTCTATTGGACCGGGTGTCTCATTCTTGCCTTTCTCCTCATCGTGCTCGCCATCCTCGATGTCCGCGGGCTGCTCGTGAACTATCTGGTTGAGAGGCGCAGGATCTTCCCGGACAGGTCGTCAAAGCGAAGTGATGACAGGTCATCCCACTGACGCATTCTATATGCGCAAGGCTGTGGCGCTGGGGCGGCGGGCATGGCCACGGCCGAATCCGCGTGTGGGAGCGGTGCTTGTCAGGGATGGACACATCGTCGGGCGCGGACGGCATATTGCGGCCGGACGGGATCACGCGGAGATCTGCGCGTTGAAGGACGCCGTGGCCACTGCCGCGGGGTCTGATCTTTACGTCACGCTCGAGCCTTGCTGTCATTACGGGCGCACCGGCCCGTGCACTGAGGCGATTATCGCGGCAGGCGTCTCACGGGTTGTGGTGGGATGCCTCGACCCTAATCCGCAGGTTGCCGGGGGCGGAATTCTTGCGTTGCAGCGTGCGGGACTGGCTGTGGAGGCGGGCGTTCTTCAGTTTGCATGCGAGCGTCTGATTGCCGGCCACGCGACGTTTATGCGGCGCGGGCTGCCGTATGTGGTGTGGTCGTATGCGATGACCATGGATGGCAAGGTTGCGACGGCGGCTGGCGAGTCCCGTTGGATAACCGGCGAGCGCGCCCGCTCGGAAGTGCATCGCCTGCGGCGAACTGTTGATGCCGTGGCGGTGGGCATTGGGACAGTGCTCGCGGATGATCCCCGTTTGACGCCAAGACCGGCGGGCACGGGGCCCGCACCGTATCGGCTGGTGTTCGACAGCAAAGCCCGGCTTCCTCTGGACAGCGCCTTGCTTGCTGAGGCCGTCGGACAGGTTGTGGTATTCGTGTCCGAGGATGCGCCCGCAGCGCGCTGCCGCGCGCTGCGCGATGCCGGCGCTCTGGTCATCGAGGCGGGCAAGGCTCGCGTAAGCGCGGCAGCAGCGTTGAGGACGGCGGCAGATCAACTCGATGTGCGCGAGGTGCTGCTCGAAAGCGGTCCGGAACTGTCAGCCTCTTTCCTGGCCGAGGGGCTCGTGGACGAGATCGTCTGCTTTGTGTCAGGGAAGCTCTTCGGCGGGCGGGATGCTCCAGGGCCGTGTGGAGGCGCGGGCATACGACTCCCTGCTGATGCTCCGGCGGCGAAAATCACGCGCATGCGGCGCTTTGATGAGGATGTCGCGCTCTACGGATTGCTTGCCAGCGAAGACGGTAAGGAATCCTGACAGGTTGTGGTTTTCCGCAAGGCCGGGGCACGCTCGTGTATAATCTTCTGGCGCCGCCGCAGGCAGCCTGCGCCCGCCGTTCGAGACTTCTCCGATGTTCACCGGTATCATAATGGATGTGGGGCGCGTTTCAAGCGTGCGCCGGACGGCGTATGGAGCCCGGCTGGCAGTGTCGCCCGGGAACTCTCTGGCCGTCGCTGTGTCCGACAGCGTGGCTGTGAACGGCGTATGCCTGACAGTGGCCAAAGCGGGAGAGAATCTTATCGAGTTTGATGTCGTGCGCGAGACGCTGGAGCGCTCCACGCTGAAGGTGCTTAGACCTGGCGGTCCGGTGAACCTGGAGACCGCTGTTCCGGCGGGCGCGCCCATGGGCGGCCACTTTGTGCAGGGGCACGTGGACTCCGTCTGTGTGGTATCTGCAATCAACAAGGACGTTCACGAACGCGAACTGCGACTGAAGTGCCCTCCGGAGGCCCTGCGGCTGATTGTCGAGAAGGGGTCGGTAGCCGTGGACGGCGTGAGCCTCACTGTTTCGGGGCTG
>JAGVUD010000249.1 GCA_019136435.1 Armatimonadota bacterium
CCCTGCTGAACGCGTTCCAGACGTCCATCACCTGCGACGGAAAGACGTTCGCGAGCCCCGAGATCATTCCCGCCGCGCCATCCCGCAGGCCCTGAAGCGAACAAGCATCGTGGCCCGTAAAGACGGCGAGCCCGGGAAAGGCGCTGATGAAGGCGCGGGTGGACGCCGGATCGCCTGTGGAGTCCTTTACGCCCCGGATGTTGTTGACTTTGACAAGTTCACGCAACATTTCGTGCGTGATGGGCAGTCCTGTCAATTGAGGGATGTTATAGAGAATAATCGGCGTTGACGTGCGCTCAGCGACGAACCGGTAGAAGTTCACGATTCCCGCCCCGGAAGCGGCATGGTCGAAACAGGGCGGAGGGATGAGAAGCGCGTCAACGGGGTAGTCATCGCAGAACGCGGCGAATTCGGCGGTCTCGGTGAGGCTGTTGAAACCCGCGCCCGCGATGAGGCGCAGGCTCTTCTTGTGAATGGAGACGTGCTCGACGATAGCCCTGCGTTCGGCGGCGGACAGCCACTGCCCCTCTCCGTTGGTGCCGCAGACGACGATGCCGTGAATGCCCGCGCGGCGCACGAAGGTGATATGCTGGGTCATCCAGTCAAGATCAACCCGCTGACCGCGGTCAAACGGAGTGACGACAGCGGCATACACGCCCGACAATCTGCTTCTGGATACCATGGAGTCCCTCCCGAATAGTGCGGGGACAGTATAGCAACCCGGGCCGTATAAAGACAGGCGGAGCAAAGATGGAACAACCGGACTCATCACAAACCATCCCCACCCCGGCGCAGGCCGCGGCCGAGAGCATCCAGGCAGCGTCGGACAGCATCGTGCGCGAGGTCGAGAAGGTGATCATCGGCAAGCACGACACCATCCGCCTCGCGCTCGCCGCCGTGCTCGCAGGCGGGCATATTCTGGTTGAGGACATCCCGGGCGTGGGAAAGACGAGCATGGCGAAGGCGCTGGCGCGGGCTCTCGGGTGCAGCTTCAAGCGGATACAGTTTACTCCCGACCTGCTGCCATCCGACGTCACGGGGATTCCCGTCTTCGACCAGCAGTCGCTGACGTTCGAGTTCCGGCACGGGCCGATCTTCGCGAACATCGTGCTCGCCGACGAGATCAACCGCGCGAGCCCGAAAACGCAGTCGAGCCTGCTGGAGTGCATGGAGGAAACGCAGGTCACCGCGGACGGCGTGACGCACGCTCTGCCGCGCCCGTTCTTTGTCATCGCCACGCAGAACCACATCGAGCTTCAGGGCACCTACCCGCTTCCGGAAGCGCAGCTCGACCGGTTCATGATGTGCCTGACCATGGGCTACCCGGGGCTCCGTGAGGAGAGCCGCATACTCGCCGAACGCCTGGGGAACAATCCCATGCAGTCGGTGGAGCCTGTGATAGACGCCGAGCGCCTGATTGCGCTGCAGGAGGGCGCGCGCAGCATTCACGTTGACGAAGCCATCCGCGACTGGGTGGTGGAGATCAGCGCGGCGACCAGGGTGCGCCCGGAGCTCTTTCTGGGCGTGAGTCCGCGGGGAAGCCTGGCGCTTGTACTTGCGGCCCGGGCATTCGCGGCGATCTCGGGGCGCGCCTACGCCACGCCGGACGATGTCAAGGCTGTGGCCGGTCCGGTTCTGACCCACCGCCTGGTGCTGAAGCCGGAGACGAGAATGAGAGGAGCAAGTCCGGCCGCCATCATCGAGGAAGTCATGGATTCCGTCGCCTGTCCGCTAAACTATGCCAAGCGCTAGAGGCCGGGGCGTGCTCCTGGGAGCGCTCTTTCTGGCAATCGTTGGGGCGCTCCTGAATATCAGCGAGCTTTTCTCGATGGCCGGGGCGCTGGTCGCGCTCTGGGCGCTCTCGTTCGGGGTGGCAAAGACTTGCGCGCGCCGCCTGAGGATCCGGCTGGATGCGCCGGGGCTCGTGGCGGCGGGGCAGGAGTTCGGGGTGCGCGTCACACTGTCGGGAACGCGGCTGACGCACGAGATGCGCTTCGATGTTGATCTGTCGCTGCCCGCCGGGCTAGACCTCGTGGAAGCCGGCAAACAGGAGGTATCCGGTCATCAGGCGGTGTGGCTCTGCACGGCGGCCGCGCGGCGGCGCGGAGCCTATCAGATTCGGGACGTGGCGGTAAAGCTGGAAGATCCGGCGGGCCTCGTGCGTTTGAAGAAGCGAGCGGCCTTCCCGGCGGAGGTGCTGGCGTGGCCGGAGCCACTCGCCCCCGGCGGGCAGCTTCTCATTCACCCGGCAGCGGACTCCACGGGCTTTCAGGAGACTGGCAGGCGGGCGCAGGACGGATCGAGCATCCATGGGGTGCGCCCGTGGGCGCCCGGCGACACGCCCACACGCGTGCACTGGCCCTCGACGGCGAGGCTCGGGAAACTCGCGGTCATGGAGTTCGAGGACGATTCGGCGGATGATCTGCTGGTGATTCTGGATGTGCGGCGCCCGGAAGACCCCGAGAGTTTCGAGACAGCGTGCCGCATGG
>JAGVUD010000419.1 GCA_019136435.1 Armatimonadota bacterium
CATCTGGACAACCGACAAGGCCTCATCATCGCAGGTCGAGTATGGCCTCACCACGGCATAAGGGTCTGTCTCGGAACACGACACCAGCCTAGTCACCAAGCATATAGTGGAGCTTTCGGGGCTCCAGCCGAACACGCTGTACCATTACCGGGTTATCTCTGCCAGCGCGGATGGGTCCACGACGTCCGGCGATCATACCTTCACCACCAGTGGCCCGCCGCTCATCTCCAGCGTGCGCGTATCCGGAATCAAGGCTGTAAGCGCCGTCGTATCGTGGGCCACCAACACGCCGGCGGGCAGCACTGTGTTCTATGGCACGACCGGCGCGTACGGGAGCCAGGCCGGCAGCAGCGAGCCGGTCACTTCGCACAGGGTCGAACTCACGGGCCTCACTCCCGACACCACGTATCATTTCCAGGTGGCTTCGGCCAACGCTTTCGGGACCGCCGCGTCAGAGGAGTTCACGTTCCACACTTCCGGCAGCCCGAAAATCAGCGCCGTTCTGGCGACAGGCATCGGCTCGTCGTCGGCGACGGTGCAGTGGCAGACGGACGTCCCCGCCGACAGCCTGGTCGATTACGGGCTCACCCAGAGCTACGGATCGAGTTCGCCTCTGGACGAGGTGGACGTCACCGCGCACACGGTGTCGCTGTCGGGGCTGCAGGCAAACACGACCTATCACTACCGGGTGCGCTCGGCGAACGAGGCGGGGACAACGTACTCGGACGACTACACCTTCACCACCACCATCTTCGTTGGCGAGGTGATTGTTGATGCGACAGACGGAGTCGGTTTCACGTTCGTTTCCGGAGCGTGGGTCTTGGGCGCCCGGTCCGGCCACATCGGGACGGACTACTGCTGGGCTTTCGGCGTGGCTGGCGAGGAAGAGGCCGACGCCACGCACAGGGTGCGCTGGACTCCGGCGCTGCCGCTGAACGGTCCCTATGACGTCTACATCTACTACGCGAGCGGGTCGAACCGCAGCCCGAACTCGTACTGGAGGGTTGTGGGAAGCAGTTCTGTGGCCACTCGCCGGGTGGACCAGACCGTGAGCGGGGGAAGCTGGGTTCTTCTTGCCTCTGACGTTCAGTTTGCGGCCGGGACGGACGGCTATGTGGAACTCTGCAACAACATCGGCAGCGCATCCCGCATAGTGCACGCTGACGCCGTTAAGTTCGTGTTCAAGGGCGGGGACGCGACGCCGCCAACCGTGCCCGGCGGCCTCGATGCCGCGGCGGTGTCGCCCACGTCCATCGAGCTGACCTGGGACGCCTCTCTGGACGACACCGGCGTCGCTGGCTACAAGATCATCAGGAATGGCGCCCAGATCGGCACGTCGCCAACAAACCGATTCACCGACGAAACCGGCCTTCTGCCGAATACCGTCTACTCCTATCGTGTCAGCGCATACGACGCGGCGGGCAACGACAGCGGGCTGTGTCCTGCCGTCTGGCGCGCCACGCTCTCCGTGCCGCCGGGCCCGGACACGGTGACCTGCACGCGCGCGGCGGACGCATGGCACGCAGCCAGCGACTTCACTTTCACGGCTGTGGGCGGATTCGGGGCGGGCAGGGTTTCACGCTACGTCTGGGCGTGGGACACGAACCCCATCCACATCTGGGGGTCCGGCGACGAAGACGACTGGACCGGCGGTGACCTGAAGCTGACCGCCCCCGCGTCCGGCGAGTATTATCTGCACCTGCGGGGCTACAACTCGGAGGGAGTCGCCAGCGGCGCCGCTCATCTGGGGCCGTACGGCTACGATCCGACGCCGCCCGCCATGCTCTCTGTCACGGCCGACCCTTACAGCACTTCGATAACGTCCCTGAATGCGTCGTGGTCGGCGGCTGACCTCGAATCTGGAATACGGGAGTACGAGTATTCGGTGGGGACTCAGCCGGGTGAGGCGGATGCAAAGCAATGGACAACCGCCGGAGCGGCGCAGTCCGCGCTGATTACGGGTGTGTTTCTCGAAGACGGAGAGACATACTACGTGAACGTGCGCGCGGTGAACGGGGCGGGAAGTGTTTCAGGAGTTCTGTCCTCCGGCGGGACGACGATTGCGCAGGCCGCATCGTCCGCCGGAGAGGCCAGAGGTTTCCCCGATGGAACCCTCGTTGCGATCGAGGGCCAGACAGTCACCGCCGCCTTCGACGGGTTCTTCTATATAGGCGACCGCTCTTCGGGGCTCCGGGTCGTCTCAGGCGAGGCGGTCACTGTCAATCGGTCCGTGACTGTCATCGGGACGCTTGCCCTGGTCAATGGCTGCGAGCGCGCGCTCGAACTGGCGCATATGGTGGTGGGAGATGACACCGATGGCGTCATCGCGGCCTCGATGGTTCAGAGGAGTCTCGGGGGTGGGGCGCAGAACGCGTATACGCCTGGCGTCACGGGCGGGGCCGGCGTCAACAACATCGGCCTTCTCGTGCGCGTGGCGGGCAGGGTTACGGCGCTCACGGAGGACGGATTCTACCTTGAGGACGGCTCTGGTCTGAAAGATGCGCCGGGAAACACCGGTGTGCGCGTTTGGGTTGGATCGGGCGCACTCCCGGAGGCCGGTGCGTTCATACAGGTCACGGGCATCAGTTCGTGCCGGGCTTCTGGCTCTGCTGTTGTGCCGCTGGTGCTCGCTCGCAGCATCAGCATTCTGTAAACCAGTTCCCCGCGCTGGCCGCGAATGCGGGGTTGTAGGAGGTAATATGCGTATTCTCTCGCGACTTCTTGTCGTTTCGGCGTTTCTGGTCGCCCTTGCGTGGGGCGCAGCGCCCGCCCAGTCGGCTCACCTTCGGGCCTTCTGGGTGGACTCGTGGCACGCCGGCTTCAAGACCGCCGCGCAGGTGGACACGTTGCTGAGTCAGGTCAGATCGGCCAACTGCAACGCAGTCTTTGTCCAGGTTCGGCGGAGAGGGCAGACATACTATGTGAACAACGTGGGCGATCCGCGCTGGACCGATGTTTCACCGAGCGGATTCGACTCGCTCGCGTATCTCATCCAGAAGGCTCACGGCGGCAGTCCGCGCGTAGAGGTGCACGTCTGGTCGGACGGCTTGCTCATCTGGGGGTCGCAGACGATGCCGGGCAACAGCAGCCACATCGTCAACGAGCACCCGGAGTGGCTTACGAAGAACTCGAGCGGCACCGCATTCGACGGCTCCAACTACTGGCTCGATCCCGGCCATCCGGGCGCACAGCAGTATCTCGTTGATGTCGCCATGGACGTCATCAACAACTACGACATTGACGGCTTTCATTACGACTACATGCGCTTTGCCGGGGAGGCCTGGGGCTACAATGCGACCAGCGTCGCACGGTTCAACACCCGCTACAGCCGCACGGGCACACCCCTCTATACCGATTCCGCCTTCAAGCAGTGGCGGCGCGATCAGGTTTCTGCCGTCGTTCGCAAAACATACGCGAGCGCCATAGCCGCGAAGCCTGCCGTCAAGGTATCCGTGGCCACCATCACCTGGGGCAATTACAGCAGCTGGACCTCCACCTCGGCCTACTCCAAGAACTACCAGGACTGGCTCTCATGGATGCAGGAAGGAGCGGTGGATTTCGTCGCTCCGATGACCTACTACGACCAGTCCGTGTACCCGACCTACTACGCGAACTGGATCAACTTCGCCAAGAACAGCCGCTACAACAGGCACATTATCATCGGACAGGCGAGCTACGAGAACAGCATCTCGAACACGATCACCCAGACGCGAAGCGCTCTCGCGGCCTCCACAACGGGCAAGTACGCGGACGGCGTGGTGTTCTACTCGTATGCGGCGCCATCGAGCACCGGACAGACCCTCGCCAATCTGATCCAGGGTCTCACCCAGCCTTCCAGCTATGACACCATCACTCCGCCGGTGTTCTCGTCAGCGGTCAGTCCGCCGGCAATGACGTGGAAGACTTCTCCGACGAAGGGGCACATCAAGGGAACCGTGCTCAACGGCGCAACCGGCGCCCCGATAGACGGAGCGCTGATCACTCTGTCCGGCACGGCGTCAAGAACGCAGTACACGGACGGCACCGGCTTCTATGCCTTGATCGACCTCGCGCCGGGCAGCTACACGGTCACCGCGGCGAAGGCTGGCTTCAGCAGCGCGAGCTACACGCTGACCGTGACCGCCGGGAACGTGTCCAACCGCAATTTCACCCTCACGCCCGGCGGCTGCCAGTATGCGGGCATTTCTGGCATACAGGCTCAAGGAATAACCCCGACCAATGCCACCATCGTGTGGACCACCGATGTCGCCTCGACAAGTCAGGTGGAATACGGCGCAACCGACGCTTACGGGAGCACGACGGTGCTCGACACGGCGAATGTCACGAGCCATTCCGTGAGTCTCAACGGGCTTGCTCCGAACACGCTTTACCACTACCGCGTCGTCTCGACACCGCCCGAAGGGTGTACAACCTACTCGGCCGATCAGACCTTCAAGACGACAGCCGGCGCAACGCCCGAAGCGATCATCCTGGAGTCGCGGACGCCAACCGGCGGCGTGACGGCGGCTCCGGCGTACACCGAGAACGTCGCCTGGACCGGCAACAGCACGGCGAAGAGCGCCGCGGAGGGCCTGTCCGGCAGTGGGTCTCGATACGCCACGACCTACGCGGCGAAGACTGCATCGTTCGTTCCCTCCATCCCGTATGCCGGTCCCTACGACGTCTACGTCACCTGGGGTTCGTCGGGCTATGGCGCCAACACGAACTTCAAGGTCATCTCCGGCGGGACAACTGTCTACAACCAGAATCACGACCAGTGCAGTGCCGCCGGAACTTACAGCCAGTGGATACTGCTGGGGCAGTTCACGTTTGCGGCCGGCCAGAGCGCGTCGAACGCAAGCGTGATGATTGACGGCGCGGCCACGACAAATCCGCGGGCTCTCACCGCGCCGAGGCTGATGTCCGACGCCGTCAAGTTCGTGTTTCGCGGATCCGCGGCTGGCGATACAGAGCCCCCGACCGCACCGTCGTCGCTTGCCGCGACTGTGGTTGGGACTGACCAGATCAATCTCTCGTGGGGCGCCTCCACGGACAATGTCGGCGTTACCGCATACAACGTCTATCGCAACGGCGTGCTGGCCAACTCCACAACAGACCCTGTCTTCTTCGACAACGGTCTGTCGCCCAACACCTCGTATTCGTATCAGGTGTCGGCGGTGGACGAGGCTGGAAACGAATCAGCTCTCTCCACGGCGGCCGTCGCTGTGACGCTCTCCGTTCCTCCTTCCACCATCTCCGTGACCTCCGCTCGCGAGCCGGATGTCTGGTACACCACGAACGGATTCCAGTTCGCGGCGAACGGCGGATTCGGCCCCGGCACGATCAGCAAATACAGAGTTGCGTGGGACACCTCCGCGACCCACGTCTGGGGCTCCGCGGGCGAGTTCGACTGGCCGGGGAGCAGCATTTCCCTCGTCGCCGCGCCGGGCGCTTCATACTACCTGCACCTGCGGGGCTACAACTCGGCGGGTGTCGCGAACGGTTCCGTTGACCTCGGACCGTACAATTACGATCCCAGCGCTCCCACCGTCACCTCCGTCACCGCGAGTCTCACCGGCGGTTCGATGACATCGCTGTCAGCGTCCTGGGCGGGCTCGGATCCTGAGTCTGGCATTCAGAACTACGCGTACTCGGTCGGCACAGCGCAGGGACTTGTTGACGTGAAGGGATGGACGGACGCCGGAGCGGCGCAGTCGGCGGTCATAGACGGCCTCTCTCTTTCGCTCGGGGGCACGTACTACGTGAACGTTCGCGCGACGAACGCAGCCGGTCTTGTGTCGTCCGTCACCTCGTCTTCGGGTACGCTGGTGAGTCTGCAGTTCGCCAGTGCCGGCGAGGCCAAAGCCATGGAGGACGGTTCGTGTGTCACCATCACCGGGCAGCGGGTCACAGCGGCGTTTGACGGGTTCTTCTATGCGGGGACGACCGGCTCCGGAATCCGTGTGGTGTCTTCGACCCCTGTCACCGTCAACCAGTCCGTCAGCGTCTCCGGAACGCTGTCGCTGCTCAACGGATGCGAGCGTGCGCTGACGTCCGGCTCCGTGGATGCCGGAGAGACGCTCACCGGCGACATCTCCTGCGGGATGTCTCAGAAGTACCTCGGCGGACAGGCATTCAATGCCTACACCCCGGGGGTTACGGGTGGTGTCGGACTCAACAACATCGGCGTTCTTGTGCGCGTGGTGGGCCGGGTGAAGATCCAGGTCGCCGACGGGTTCTACCTCGAGGACGGGTCGGGTCTCGAAGACGGGTCGGGCCACCCCGGCGTCAAGGTCTGGGTGCAATCCGGGTCGCTTCCGGCCGTGGGCGCCCGCGTTAAGGTCACCGGCATCAGTTCGTGCCGCACAACCGGCACTGCTGTGGCGCCGCTGATACTTGCGCAAAGCTTCACGGTGCTCTAGAACACCCGCCGTGCGTTCGCGCACGGCTCAGGCCTGCAATCAATGCCGGCAGGCGCTGGCGTATCAGCGCCTGCCGGCTTATCATGTGCCTGCCGAACTCTTGACTTGAAGGACCATCTCGACTGATGCGATTCCCCGGAGTATTCCGAAACATAGCTCGCCGCCTTGCCGGCAAGACGATACTCGATGCCTCGACTGCTGAGGAACTCGAAGAAGCCCTGCTGGGCGCCGACGTCGGCTTCGAGACGGTCGAAAAGCTCTTGAAGGGTCTGGAAGACTCCAGCGCTCATGCCGGGGGCGTGCAGGCCGGCCTGCGGGAGTCTATCGTGGGGCTGCTCTCTTCGGGCGGCGCGGCGGCGGTGAACGAAGGCCGCGAAAAGCCGGGGGTCATCTTCGTCGCGGGCGTAAACGGCGTCGGCAAGACCACAACCATCGCCAAGCTGGCGCATTTCTACAAGAAGCAGGGCAGGGAAGTGCTGCTTTCGGCGGCGGACACCTTCCGTGCGGCGGCGATAGATCAGCTCGAGATCTGGGCCGGCCGGGTGGGGGCCCCCATCGTGAAGCACAAGCCCGGCGCCGACCCGGCGGCGGTGGTGTTCGACAGTGTAAGCGCTGCACGGGCGCGCGGAATGGACCTGGTGATTGTGGACACCGCGGGGCGGCTGCACACGCGGCAGAATCTCATGGAGGAGCTGAAGAAGATCACCCGCTCGGTCGAGAAGGCAAACGGCAGGCCTCCGGACGAGACTCTGCTCGTGCTCGATGCCACGACGGGGCAGAACGCGGTCGCTCAGGCGCGGGAGTTCATGAACGCGATTCCTGTTACGGGGCTCGTGCTCGCCAAGATGGACAGTTCGGCCCGGGGCGGCACGGTCATCAGCATCATGGACGAGCTGGGCGTGCCGGTGAAGCTGATCGGCACGGGCGAGAAGCTGGACGACCTCGAAGTGTTCGACCCCGGCAAGTTCGTCGAGATGCTGTTCGAAGAGGGAGGCTAGCCGGCTTCCGGCCGGGTGACCGTCACGACGACCACGCCCCTGTTGCGGCTTGTCAGAAACTCGGGGTCCACAGGGAACGGTTTCTTCGGGTCCCACGCCCCCAGTCCCGCCGCCCGCCCCTCGATGCGCTTGTCCCGGGCCAGTTCTCCTTCGGGACACCTGTAGGCGACGAGGACAATCTCGTGGTTCCGATAGGGGCCTTTTGCCGGAGCTTCGAATTTGCCCCTCCAGACACCGTCTGAATCGGGGCGCAGTTCGAACTCATCCTTCGTCGCCAGGTTGCGCGCCACCATTCGCGTAGCGCCGATCACCTCCGGTGCAATCGCAACCTGGGCCGTCACGGTGACCGTTGTTCCCGCCGGGGCAATGGCGGGGTCCGCCGTGACTCTAGTGAAGACGCCCATGGTGCGGGGCGCTCTGGACGCCTGCGTGGAGCCTTCCGCCGAGAGATGGACGCGATCAACCAGCGCAAGGGAGAACTCCTGCTTCTCCTCCTCGTCCTCGACGCGGTCGAGCAGATAGACGCCGGTCTTGCCCGAGTAGTCGCGGAAGCCGTCTTTCCACACCCGAACCTGAAGCTGTGCCGCCGAGGACGCGCGTTCCTTTTCGCGTTCGAGTTCCTCTTCGGGATCGCCGACAACCATTTCCGTGGCGATTTTGCCCACCATCGCGCCGGCCGATTCTGCCGCCGCCGCCGCGACACCGCCTGTCCCGGCCACCGCCGCTGCCGTGGCCGCGCGGCCCGCTGCCCCGCCGGCCGCCCGCGCCGCGGTCTTGATGACCGCCACCGTTGGCTTGCCGACAGCCCGCGAGACAGTTCGCACCGGCCACGAGATTACCCCGAACGCCGACGCGAGAAGCCCTTTCTCCCGGGGCGGCGCTTTCAGTCCGCAGTCGTCCCAGCCGGCCGGCAGAGTCCATCTGCCCTGCTCATCCGTGACGCACGAGCCAGCAACCTCGCCGTCCTTGTTGAACAGCACGACATCCGCGTCTGACAGCACTTCGCCTGTCTGCAGATCAGTAACCGTGCCGCCGACGAGCAGGCTCTGGGCGCATTGCGCGGGGGAGCAGACAATGAGCCCGCAGACAGCGGCGCTCAGATAGACTCGAAACAACACGGGCCAGACGGTCTTCATACCAGAAGAATACACCATTCCCGGCCGGTTTTCCAGAGAGGGTCACTGCGTCCGGGCGCCCGGCCGCGCAGGGAATCATGGCCGTGGCGTCCAAGCAACACTCTGAGCGTCGCCGGCGATGGCCGGGACGGCGCACAGCTTTGGAGGAGCCATCCTGATGTCTGAACTATCCGCTCACGAGCTTCGCGATTTGGGATTTCGCGCGGACGAGCTTGCCGCGGCAGGGCGCGTTGTTGCCGACGAGTGCGAGAAGGGCTCGTTCCCGGGAGCGGTCTGCCTTGTCGCGCGCGGCGGGCGCGTCGCTCTGCTGCAGGCCTGCGGGGCGCTCTCGCCCACGCGCACCGGGCAGGTAACGGCCGAGACGATCTACGACCTCGCATCGGTTACCAAGCCGATGACGACGGCGGTGGCCGCCATGCGGCTGGCCGCGCGGGGAGAGCTCAGTTTCTTGCAGCAGGCTGTAGAGTTCTTTCCCGAGAGAAAACTGCCGCACCTCGAAGGCGTGACTCTGAAGCAGCTCGCGACGCACACGTCGGGGCTTCCGGCATGGGTGGACCTGTACACCGGAACGGCCGGGCGCGAGGAGGCGATTGAGCAGCTCCTCTCCATCCCGTTGAAGCACGCGCCGGGGCGAGTGTTCGAGTACAGC
This sequence comes from Armatimonadota bacterium, assembly GCA_019136435.1. Lineage (GTDB taxonomy): Bacteria > Armatimonadota > UBA5829 > DSUL01 > DSUL01 > JAGVUD01. The sequence continues at coordinate 9,185 of JAGVUD010000419.1, forward strand.
TGCATGGGCTACATACTGCTGGGCCTGATCTGCGAGCGCGTGTGCGGGGAAAGCCTGCAGGACTTCCTCGATCGCGAGGTGTGGGGGCCTCTTGGCATGGGCGACACGGGGTATCTTCCTCCGGAGGCACGTCGAGACCGAATCGCCTCCACGCTGAACTGCCCCGCGCGGGCGTATGAACTGGTGGGCGAGGTGCACGACGGCAACGCATGGAGGCTCGGCGGAATCAGCGGCAACGCGGGGCTCTTCTCAACGGCTTCGGACATCCTCAAGTTCTGCCGTGCCGTGATGGCGCCCGACGCTGAGCGCCCCCTGTTCAGCCGGATGGAGCTTCAGCGCGTCCGGGCCTCGCAGATCGCGCCCGAAATCGGCGCACAGTCCTACGGATGGTTCTGTACGGGCAGCGACATGCTGCCGGCCGGGGACTTCTTGCCATCTGACGCGTTCGGGCATACGGGGTTCACCGGGACATCGGTCGTGATGGTCCCGAGCGAAGACCTGGCAATCATCCTCCTCACCAACCGGGTCTGCACCGATCCGGGCGGCGCCGCTATCCGGAGAACGCGCCGGAGGTTCCACAACGCGGTGGCTCATTCCGTCGTTTAGCCCGTGTGGGGCGCTCTGTGAAAATCACTAGTCCAATTGTTTCGAAGGTGTGACGGCAGAATCATCTTGACAGCGAGCCCTTGATGTTCCTATGATAATGTACTGCGATTCCGTGCTCTGCTCACAATAGAAAGGGAATCCTCCGCCGCCGCGTGAGCGGCCCCGGGAGGGCGCTTCATGGCAAAACAACGCGTGTTTGTTGTTGATGACGACGAGACTATACGTGAGTCTCTGAAGGCCTACTTCGAGGAGGCCGGATTCGAAGTCGCCACGGCCGGGGATGGGGACACCGCCCTTGCGATGGCTTCCACTTTCCAGCCGGACATAGTCATTCTGGACCTTGTGCTGCCCCAGATGGACGGTCTGGACGTGCTGAAGGAACTCAGGCGCGCCGGCAACGTGCCGATTATCGCAGTCACGGGGCGAAGCGATGAGGTTGACCGCGTGCTCGGACTCGAGATGGGCGCCGACGACTATGTCACGAAGCCCTTCAGCCGGCGGGAACTCCTTGCGCGAGTGAAGGCGGTGCTGCGCAGAATGGCGCTGGTTCCCGGGCCGGACGATCAGCAATCTCTCAACATGCCAGGGCTGTACGTGAGCCGCGTCAGCCGCGAAGTGCGCCTGAACGACCAGAGAATAGAGCTCACCCCCAAGGAGTTCGACCTGCTCTGGTATCTCGCCAGCAACCGCAACAAGGTCTTCACACGGGAACAGCTTCTCGCTCAGGTGTGGGCGTATCAGGAGTTCTTCGGCGACGAGCGCACCGTTGACCAGCATGTCAAACGCCTGCGCCGCAAGATCGAGGTGGAAGGCAGCCCGTTCCGGATCACAACCATCTGGGGGGTGGGCTACAAATTTGAGGCAACAGACCTCGGCGTGCCCATCTGAGCAAATGTCGTGGCTTGAGCGTTTGTGGAAGCGCAGGGTCGCGGGAAGGCCGGGGGGTGATGAGCCCGCCGCCGTGCCTGTGCGCACCGTTCTGCCGAATGCGGCGCTCGTTGCAGTGCTTGATTCCCTCGTTCGCGGCGTGGTTGTTGTGGACAGAAGTCTGCGCCCGGTTTTCGCGAACACTTCCGCCCGGTCGCTTCTGGGTATTCACCCCGGTGAGGAGTTCGCTCTGTCCGGGGATCAGGGTGCGGAGCTCCGCGAACTTCTGGCGCAGTCGCTCAGGCTTGGAGGGCGAATCTGCCGCGATATCAGTTCCGGCGGCTGCGGCATTCGGGCCGAAGTGTACCGGTTTCCCGCGGGCGGCGATGTTCTGGCGCTGGCGCTCCTGAGCGACACGAGCGTCGAAGCGCAGGTCGAGGAGCGTTACCGGCTTACCGCGGGCGATGTCGCGCACGATCTGCGCGCCCCGGCGGCGGCCATCGAGTGCTGTGTCGAGGATCTGCTCGATGGGAAGGCGTCCGACCCGGACGTCCTGACCGCGCGCCTGAATACGATCCGGAACGAAAGCCGCCGCGTCGCCCTTCTGGCGGAGGATGTTCTGCACTTTACCGCGCTGGCATCCGGGCGGGTCAAAATGTCTCTGGAGGTGTGCGGCCTCCCGGCGGTCGCCGAGAGTTGCCTTGCCAGCATGTCTGTGGCGGCGGAGCGCGCGGGGGTGCGGCTCGCCGCCCGGTTCGACCCTGCGACGCCGGCTGTGTTCGGAGACGTGCTTCGCATCCGGCAGGCGCTGACCAATCTGCTGGCAAATGCAATCAACCATACACCGTCCGGCGGCAGCGTGACCGTGTGGGGCGAGGAAGCGGGCGATCTCGTGCGGCTGTGCGTGACGGATACCGGATGCGGCATCTCCCCGCAGGACATGGATCGGTTGTGGGACCGCTTCTTCCGCGTCGCAACGGCGGGTGCACAGACGCAGGGAACCGGACTGGGCTTGTCCATAGTAAAGAGAATTGCCGGCCTCCACGGCGGCGACGTCGGGGTGTCGAGCACGCCCGGCGAGGGTTCCACCTTCTGGATTTCGCTGCCGCGATACCGGCCTCAGGACTGACCGCGCCGCCGCGGCTGCCGCCGCCCGGTTGACACGAAGCTGGCTCATCCGTAAGATACCCCGGGCTGCAAACTGCACCAGGAGCGACAATTCACATGATAGACGTCGGCGTAATAACAGACGAGATCTCGCAGGACATCGAGGAATCACTCGAAGTGATGCGGCGGTGCGATGTCTCCATTTCGGAGATACGCGCCGTGTGGGGCAAGAACAGCGCGGACCTCGAGCCGTCCGAACTCGCAAGGCTCAGGCAGATCCTCAGCGACGCGGGATCGTCTGTCTGCGCTATCTCCTCGCCATTCTTCAAGTGCGATCTGTACGAAGACCGGCAGGCCGCTCGCGGCCGCCTGCACGAGGCGAGGGACATGGGCCTCGCCGAACAGATGAACCTGCTCGAGAGGCTGTTCAATGTGGCGGAGACGCTTGGCACGTGCAACATCCGCGTGTTCACCTTCTGGCGCACGGAAGACCCGACGCCTGAAATCGAAGATCGGATTGTCGCGATGTTCGAGAAGCCGGTGGAACTTGCCGAACAGCGGGGAATGCGCCTGCTCATCGAAAACGAGCACGCCTGTTTCCTGGGGACGGGAGTCGAGACCGCTCGCGTGCTGAAGCGATTCGACAGCGAAGCGATCGGCGCGGTCTGGGACCCGGGCAACGCGTTTTGCGCGGGTGAGCAGCCCTATCCGGGCGGGTACGAGGCCGTGCGTCCGTGGATCC
>JAGVUD010000475.1 GCA_019136435.1 Armatimonadota bacterium
CGAGTTGATCATATGGCTGGAGAAAGGCCACATCGACGCAAGCGAGGCGGAGATCCTGGCCGAGGAGCACGAGGCCGTCCAGATCGGCTGCTACGACTACATGGCCGCGCACCCGAAGGTGTCCGCCTGCCAGGCGCTTGAGATCGTCCTGCGGAAGATGGAGGCGGCAGGCGTCCTGCCGGAGGACAAGGAGGAGGGAGAAGGACAGACAGGCAGAGGCGAGGAAGCACCAAAACAGGAGGAAACGACGCCAGTTGGTTCCCCGGCAAGGAGGCCAGGACGAGCGATGGAGTATGCGGCAGAGGCTATCAACCAAATGCGCAAAATCAAGAAGGATGACAGTTCGAGGCACGAGGCGTTTGCAACCGTACAAAAGTGGGTGACTGACAATGAGTAAGCATGTCCTGAAAACAACGCGTGACTACAGCCAGTTCATTGTGTCGGACACGAACCGCAGCGTCGATTCGCGGCACATCCGCAAGCTGATGGACAGCATGGGCGAATATGGCTGGATTCCAGCCTTTCCAATGCTTGTCCATCGCACGGGGTGCGGCATGGAGATCATTGACGGCCAGCATCGGTTCTTTGTCGCCAAGGCTCTTGGCCTACCTGTCTGGTACGTGGAGTGCGAGAACGGCTATGACGTGGCCAGGATCAATCGGCCGCAGTGCCCATGGAAACTCATGGACTACGCCGAAAACTTTGCCAAGCGGGGCGTCGAGTCCTATGCAGAGGCACTCGAGTTTGCCGAAAAGAACGGCATGACCATCGGAGATGCCGCCGCCCTCCTTGGTGGGACGACCAGCTACAGCAACATCCGCGAAGCATGGATGAGCGGCGAATATCAAATCACCGACCGGAACCACGCTGAACGCGTCGCGTATCTGTACACAAGCCTGCGCGGTATCTCGCGGGAGGCCGTGGACAGGGCGATGAGGCTCGCGCTTATCGCCGTGGCCCGCGTGCCTGGAATCGACTACAGACGGCTAGTTCGCAACGCCAAGGCACTTCCCGATCGCCTGGTGAAGTACGCCACGCGCGACGCCGCCCTGGACATGCTGGAGGAGGTCTATAACTACCGCCACAGCGGAAACAAATACCCACTGAAGGTGGCCGCCCAAAACGCGATGATCGCCCGCAACGCCGTCGGCACAAAGTAGCACCAGTCACCCACTGGCGCAGGGGCGCGACTGCGACAAAGACGCGCACTACCAAGAGGCTCTATCCACATGACCACAAACCGCCATCAATCCAGCAACGCTCCGACCAGCATGGACGGCGGCGGCGTGATCGTGATGATCGTCCTGGCCATCGTCTTTCTGGCCGGCTTCCTGGCCGGCGCGTGGGTGTTCTGAAAGGAGGCTGCCCATGAGAGTCACGGAAAGGTTCCACTGCTACCCCCGCCAGCGTCCCCTGTGCCGCCGCCTGCGCATCCGGCCGGCGACCGCGGACTGCTTGATGGCGGTCGCCGTCGTGGCGGCCAGCGTGCTCTGGCTCGGCCTCATCTTCGCCCGCGTCGTCGGGCTGATCGGGGGTGCGCGGTGAAGCGTGATCTGACCAAAGGGGGGTGCGCGGTGACTTCGCCCGACGCCCTCGATGCCATCCTTGCCGACCTCAAGCAAAAACAGGTAAACGCGGCCATGCGGAACAAGCCTACAATGTGGGCCTACTACCTGTCCGTTCGCCGCGCCCTCGTGCGCTGGTTTGGGCCGGCACGCAACGATGGAGGCGTGGCGGGGAAAGCCCTGGCGCTGATCCAATGCGCTGAGCACCACTACGGGGACCGATGCGCGGTACGGGCGGCTCACTGGGCCGCGCTGGCGGTCTATGCCCGGCGAATCCTGCGCCAATGGTGTTCCGACAAGAAGCTACGCCGCGAGGACTGCGGCAGCCTGGATTGGCTCCGGGCCAGGGCTGAGGAGGATTGACCGTGACCTCCTCGAAGTACCCCTACACCCCGCGCCGCTACTACCTGCGCGCCTTCTGGTGGCCGTATCCGCTCGTTGGCGTGCTCGGCCTGTTTCTGATGCTGTTCGGCCAGCCCGCAGCCTCGATCCCCGCATTTGGGGCCGGGCTTGTGGCCGCGGTCGTCGTCCTGTTGATCGCGGAGGGCTTCGGACTGTGACTGTTGATTTCCCGATTCATGCGCCCCTGGGCGGTGCGGTTCCCCCTCCTCCTTCCCCCTCTCCTTCTGCCCGCCGCCCAGGGGCCTTCCCAAACGTGACGCCAGCCGCGACGCCCGACCGGAAATCGGTAGGCACGCGGGGGCAACCGCCGCGCCCGACGGCGGGCATAAGCCAAGCCGGCATCAGATGGGCATCACAACCGGCGAGGCGTCGGGCAATAACCAAAAGAAAGGGATCGCGGAATGAAGGCTCAGAATGTGAACGTGACAATCACGGCCCCGAAGCTTCAGGTTGCAGAGTTTCGGATTGTCGGTTCTGCCCCGCTGGTGATCCATCGCTTTGATCAGAAGGTGGCA
>JAGVUD010000110.1 GCA_019136435.1 Armatimonadota bacterium
AGGCCCGTCATGGGCAAACACATCACGGACGCGCAGCGTCTGCAGATCGAGCACATGCTCAAGGGGAACGCATCGCTGAAAAGCATCGCGAGGGCGGTCGGGAAAGCGCACACGACCGTCTCCAGGGAGATCCGCCAGCGCCGCGTCGAGAGCCTCAAGGGCGCAGCCGGGAGGGTCGCGAACCGCTGCGCCTCGCGCAAGGGCTGCCAACGGTTCCAGCTCTGCGCCGACAGGCCGGACTGCACGCGGAAATGCTCCCTGTGCAAATGGTGTAACCTCAAGTGCCCCGACTTCCGCGAGGAGTTGTGCGCGAAGCTCTTCTCGCCGCCCTACGTCTGCAACGGCTGCCGGGCGGAGAAGGGCTGCACGCTGCGCAAACAGTTCTACCTGCACCGCCCCGCGCACGGGAACTACCGCGACCTGCTGGAGAAGAGCCGCGAGGGCGCGAACATCACGCAGGACGAGCTGCTGGACATGGACGCCGCCCTCACGGGCGCCGTCCGCAACGGCCAGTCCGTCCACCACGTCATGACGCACAACCCCGACCGCTTCACCGTGAGCGAGAAGACGGTCTACCGGTACGCCGCGGGCGGGCTGCTCGCCGTGAAGAACGGCGACATGCCGCGGGTCTGTTCGCTCAGGCCGCGCAGGTCGAAGCCCGTCGAGCACAAGGTGGACTCCAAGTGCCGCGTCGGCCGGACGTACGCCGACTTCCTGGCCTTCACGGAACGGAACCCGGACACCCCCGTCGCAGAGATGGACTCCGTCATCGGGCGCGTCGGCGGCAAGGTCCTGCTGACGGTGTACTTCCGGCACAGCGCGATGCTCTTCGCGTTCCTCCGCGAACGCAACGACTCGCAATCCGTCCTCGACGCCTTCGCCCGGCTCTGGTCGCCCGACGGCGCCGGGCCGGACCTGTTCAGGAGGCTGTTCCCCGTGATCCTCACCGACAACGGCTCCGAGTTCTCCAACCCCTCCGCCCTCGAGTCCGCCCCGGACGGCTCCCGCCGCACCTCCGTCTTCTACTGCGACGCCTGCGCGTCCTGGCAGAAGGGCGGCATCGAGCGCGACCATGAGTTCCTGCGCATGGTCCTCCCGAAGGGGACGGACTTCGACGGCATCTCCCAGGACGACGTCAACCTCGTCCTCTCCCACGTCAACAGTTACTCCCGCCCTTCCAGGGAAGACAAGTCCCCGTACGACCTGTTCGCCTTCCGGTACGGCACGGACCTTCTCGACAGGCTCGGCATCAGGAGGATCGCGCCCGGCGACATCGTCCTGAAGCCCTCGCTGCTGGCGCGCTGACCGGCGCCCGCGGACGGTTCTGACCGGCCCTCCGAGGCCGGACGACATGGGGCGCGTTTTCCATGTCCGAAAAACGGGATCACGCCGCGCCGCGCCCCACCGCGCCCTTTTCCGGCGCCGCCGGCCCCGGGAAACGCCCGCCAACCCCGCAACGCGCGGCAGGCGACCCCGTTTCGGACAGACTAAACGCACTTTCGGAACGACTAAACGCTCCCCCAGGCGCATTCACTCCGCCAAAGGCGATTTTACTTTGTCCTTTGACCCTTAAATTTGACTCATTACGTCAAAACTCCGTTTGTGGGGACGATTAAGATTATGATTATGATTAAGATTAGGACCGGTGGCCGGGCATCTTCGTAATCTTAATCCTAATCGTAATCTTAATCCTCCACTACCCACCGTGGCACGTCGATTGAAAGGCCCCAAGCACAGGTAAAATGAATTCTGAGGGCAAATATTATGGGGGAAAGGCCGTGAAGACAAAAAATAAGACGCGTCGGCCCTGCCTCTATTCCGGGCCTGAAAGACGGCCGGAGGTCCGCGGGTGGTCGATGGCCGAGAGATCCGTAACCAAACGTCGGTAGAGGTCATTCGGCGTGTCGGTGTCCCAATATCCGAAGGCGCGGAAAGCCTGAGGAACGAACACGAAGGCCGCCAGAGTGACAAGCCCGTAGAGGCTGAGCGTCAGGGCCTTTTTCGACCGCGGCAGGCCCATGCGGAGCGCGCCGGCTTGCGGGCATGCGGACACGCACCCGTAGCAGGCGGTGCATTCGGGGGAACGGACTGTGTTTGAGCTGTGGACGCGGATGCTGTTGGGGCAGGCGGCCGTGCAGGCGCCGCAGCCGGTGCAGCGGGCCGGGTCGCGGCGCACTGCGGTCGGACTCGGTATCGACGCAAGCCCGAGCAAAGCGCCATACGGGCAGAGATACCGGCACCAGAAGTTCTTGAAGGCGAGAGAAAGGATCCCGAGAACGGCGATCACGGTCAGCGTGGTCACACTGGGCTGCGCGAACATCGCATGCATCTTGACGTCGCAAACCCGGTTATATGGGCCGTGGATAAAGGCGCGCAAATCTTCAGCGGTCATCCTGCAGATCAGGACGACAAACAGCGACAGCAGCAGATACGTGAAGAGCACGAGCCCTGCGGGATGCACGGTGTTGGCGATGCCTGTCC
>JAGVUD010000281.1 GCA_019136435.1 Armatimonadota bacterium
AGAGTAACGTGCTCTCATTCCACCAGCACCACGTAAGCGTCCAGCGCGACTCCTGGAACCGCTACACCATCATAGACGCGGGCGGGCTGCACGACGATAGCAAGATGGCCTACGTCAAGCTGACAGACAGCAACATGCCGGTGATGGCGCGCGGGTTCGTGTTACTGGTGGGTGGGGTGGGGCACCTGTTCACGCCCTACCCAACGCTGACAAACTGGCCCGTGCTGGTAGCTGGGCTGAAGGCGACGCGGACGTAAAAGCACGGAATGCACGCGCTAAATGCACGCGGGGCGGGGCATGAATGCACGCGCGCAAAAAGAAAAGCCCCGCCGGTGAGGGCGGGGCAGGCGAGCTAAGGCGAACAAGCTAGCGCTCCTCTAACTCATGCGCCTCGTTTTCTGACAGAAGAATCGGTTAGTTGTTGCCCTGGCTCGTCGGTGCGGATAGGGCAGTCCCCGCAGACGGGAGCAAGCGCTCCCGTTTCGCCTTGCTCACGCGCCTCCGAGGGCGAGCGCCCACCGCCGCCGCCAGCACCACGCCGGGCGGCCCGTCACGTCGGTGCACTCCCCGACGAACGACCACGCCTCACCGGGCGGGCGGCAGAAGGGGGCTGTATAGGAATGCTCTGTCATGGTCACGCCGCCGCCGTTGCGGGTAGGCGATCCGTGCCAGGTAGCGATCAGCATCCCAGCGTAGTCGCGCAGCACGTACTGCGCGTCATTCGTGACGGCCAGCACCGGGCCGTCTCCGCGTTCGGGCCAGATGTAGGTGGCGCTCACGACGCACCTCCGGCGATGGCCGCGACTTGCTCCGCCGTCTTGCGTGCGGGCTTGGCGGCCTCGGCATCGGCGGCGGCACTGGCGCACGCTGTGCACAGCCCGGCAATGGGTGCATTCGGGTCAATGGGCGCTTCGCCGCACGCCTCACACGGCGTGGGCACGTCTTCGGGCGCGCGCTCTTCGTAGGCGCTGAGCGTTGCCCATGCGTCCTGCGGGCTGCCCTGGTAGGCGGCAATGGCGAAGGTGAGCGCCTCAATTTCCCCCCTCGGATTGCTGAGGCCGAGCGCCTTCGCCACGCGGTCAATGGCGAGCGGGCGCGGGATGCGCCACATCTGCTCGGCGGCGTCCAGCATCTTGGCAATGCGGGCGGTGTCGCGCGTCCAGGTGAGGTTGGCGGTAGGTGCGGGTTCATGCCCGTTGCCGGGCGGGGCAGGGGTAGGCGCTGGCTCCGGCTCGGCGTCCGGCAGGGCGGGCGGTTCGAGGTCGGGGTCGGGGGCTTGGTGCGCGCCGCCCGCAATCTCGCCTTCAATGACCATCGGAACCGCCGGAGCCTCGAATGTCCAGGTATCACCATCTTCGTCGGCGGGCATGTCCGCGGGGCGATTGAACTTGAGCGTCAGATCGGCGAGCTGGTTGTACAGGGCGCGGATGGCCCGCTTCCAGGCAACCCAAGCCCCATCGCGGCCTTGTGGCACATCGTTGTCAATACGCTTTCCAGTGGGCAGCATCTTGCGCTCTGCGCCATTCCAGGCGACATCATCCTTCTTGGCTGCCCACCAGCCGAAGCCGCGCAGCGGCTCGTAGTCGAGGCCCGCCTGCTTTGCCAGTATCGCCTTATTCAGTTCGTAGCCTTCCACCAGGTAGGCGATGGCCCCTTCCTCGATGTCGCGTTCAGGGATGCCCCGCTCCCGCATCTCATCAGCGGTCAGGCGACGCTCCTTGAGCATGAGATAGTCGCGCTTGGATAACTGGATCAGCGCCTTGTAATCTGGCATCACGAACAGCTTGCGAACTTTCGCTTTCACTTCCCTGTCATAGACCTCAGCCGTCCAGGCGTGAATGTGAAACTCCGGGTTCAGCCCCGTCGCCAGCGCAATGCGCCCGACGTACTCATGCTCTTGGGCGTTCAGGCTGGCGAACTTCGGGCTGATGCTGACCTGCTTGGTGACTTCCTTCAAGGCGGACGAACCGCCGTAGAGGGTGAGGGCTGTGTCGTTCATTTCTCGTTGCGCTCTCCTGGCCGCGATGATAGCGGCCTCTAGCTCGGACTTCTCACGCTCCAGTTGGGCGATGCGAGCTTCGTATCCCTCGCGCATCTTCAGCGCCCAGACGGGCCATTCGCGCGGGGGCTGGTCTTCACGCTTCGCCGTGCGCGGGGACTTCGTGGTACCTGTCATCCGGCGGCTTTCGGCGGGGGTTGGCGTAACAGAAATCTCGTTCACATCACACCTCAGTACGGCGGCTCGGCGTCCGTCGAGAGCGGACGCGCACAGTCAGGGCAGGGGAGCGAGTCGGTGATGCGGTAGCCGGCCCCGTTCGTGTAGACTTCCGGCACCTCGCCGCTGCCACCGCAGCGCGGGCAGACCAGCGCGTCATACAGCGCGTCGGGGCCGTCAACGTCCAGGTCCAGGTCGCCGAGGCTGGCGATGTCAAGCCCGGCGCGGACAACAAGTTCCTTGTTCATTTCATTCTCCCGT
>JAGVUD010000501.1 GCA_019136435.1 Armatimonadota bacterium
GGTCAGCAGGGCTGAACTCAGCAGAGCGGCCGTCAGCGCGGCCATGGCCGCAAAGACGCCGTGCCGGGCGCGATAGTGCCGCAGACTTCGTTTGACCCAGAGCCAGGTTGTCATAAGACGGTTAGACCGTGAAGAGTCCGCTGCGCCAGTTCTCGATGAGCAGCGTGTCGAGCTGCCGCAGGCCTTGGGCTTCATAGGCCGCGCGCACGGCGGCATACTGTTCGTCCAGAATGCCCGAGACCACCAGGCGCGCGCGCGGCCCCGCGGCCAATGAAGCGGCGACCTGCGGCGCGAACTGGATCAGGACCGGCGCGAGGATGTTCGCCACAACGATGTCGGCCGGCGGGTGCGCGTGCGCGAGGTCGTCCAGCGCGAAGGGGATTGATACGCCGTTCAGCGCCGCGTTCTCCTCCGACACGCGCCTGCAGTCGGGATCATTGTCGAAGCCGCGCACGTCTGCGAAGCCCAGCAGCCGGGCGCCGATCGCCAGAATGCCCGAGCCGCACCCCATGTCCAGAACGGAGCGCCGGACATCCTCCGCCGCCAGCCGGTCCAGAAAGCGGAGGCACGCCTGCGTGGTGGCGTGTTTGCCGGTGCCGAAGCTCAGGCCGGGATCGAGCGTGATCACGCGTTCGCCTGGCTGCGCCGTGTAAGGTTCCCAAGAGGGACGCACCACCACGCGGTCGGAGATCTTCTCGACGTGGAAGAACCGTTTCCAGCTCTCGGCCCAGTCGGCCTGCGCTACGGAGCAGACCGCCGGTTCGACCGTCACGCCGAGCAGCACGGCGGCGGCAAGCAGCGCGGCCTGCGCGCGCGCCACGCCGCCCGGCTCGTCCGGGAAAAGCGAGACGCGGCAGACGCCGCTCTCCACGTCGTGCCAGGAGGTCGGCGTGAAGCCGTCGCTGTCGATGATCTCAAACAGCGCACCTGCCGTCTCGGGCGGCAGTGTCGCGGTGACGCAATAAACAGAGTCGTTTGAATGTTTCATGGTTGTTGTAAGAAAATGAAGCCGGTTTCACGTACGGAGTGAGTTCGAGACTCTGCCGGGCAATGTCAGTTCTCACACTCAGGGTTGTCGGCGTTCCACTCTCACGCGGAAGAACCTGCTGGCTGCATTGGTCGGCCCCCACACTGAATCTCGCAGATCGGCCATCCCGTCGATGGTGTAGGCGCAGTCTGGCGTGAGGTCGGGCAACCAATGGACGTTGCGCCCGGCATCTATCGTGACGCTGAAGACGGACGTATCGTTTGTCGGATCAGTGCCCGCGACATATTCCGCCCAAGTGGCCATGCCGTCTCGGTCTGGATCTCCCCACGCGGCACTTTCAAAATCGCCGTTTGTCACCAGGCCCGCGTACCCGGACAGCCAGGCATAAGGCACGGGAACAGACGTGTGCCGGGTGGTCAAGCCACTGCCTTCAAGAAGTCGGATCGGGCGACCCAGCCAGGTCGCGTTGCCGGCTTCGACAGGCCCGTTTGCGACGTGCGGATTCCAACCGGCGGCGTGGACGGAGGGAATATAATAGGTAGCTGACCAGCCAAAGACGCTTCCGCAGACGGGCGGAAATTCTCCGAGAAAGATCATCGATTCGACATTTCCCAGTTGCAACGCCCATACTCCGATGTTGGTGACACTACCGGAGACAACCAAGGGGCCGTCGAGGGATTCGGAATAAGAGAATGCTTGGGCTCCAATGCTGGTGACCGTGTTGGGAATAATGAGGAGTCCCGACAATTTCTGACACATGTAAAACGCATCGTCGGCAATACTGGAAATGACGTAGCCGCCCGCCACAGGCGCCGAAAGCGGGAGCAGCGTTGGTATGGGAGGCTCGGTGACCACGGAGACGATCGTGAGGTGGATACCGTCTTCGGTAGCGACTTGAAGGACCCATGTGATGTCGCTGTGGCAGAGCGTTTGGCTTGTCGGTGAATAGATCCAATGGCCGGGTGCAGCAGGGGTGTACCAGTGAGCGGCAAGCGTGTGGTTCGTCTGCGCCATGACCATGGTCGAGGGAACGACCGGAGATGCGGTGTCTTCATCTTCTTTCCACCACCCTCCGAAAATGAACCCTGCTCGAGAGGGTATCGGCAGGAACCCGTATGGGAGGTCTGTTCGAACGGCGTGCACACGGGATGCGTCCAGAATGCCACCCCGCGCGTCAAGGGTCACGGTCAAAGGATTGAAGAGCGCATCGCACAGTCGTATCGGATTACCCTGCCAGATGGCGTCCCCCGCCACCAGTGAACCGCTCTCGACATGCGCTTGCCAGCTATCGGCGTGGGCGGCGTAGACATAGGAAGTCACGGAGTGCGAGTAATCGTAAAGGCCGGTTCCGACTGAGACGGGATATCTGCCCTCGTAAATCACGTGTTTCAGGTCAACGGGTTCGAAGAAGACGCCCGAGCCGATTGCTGACACACTTGCCGGAACAGTGACAGAAAACAGGCCGAAACAGCCGTAGAAGGCAAGGGG
>JAGVUD010000193.1 GCA_019136435.1 Armatimonadota bacterium
CGACCCTGTCAACAAGAAGGCCCGTGAAGTGCACGGGCGACCCGTCAGGAAGCACCAGCGACTGCTCCAGCGCACCTGGCTTCTCGAACTCACCCGCGCTCAGCGCGGGGATGGACACACAGAGCCACAGCACCAGTGCTATGGCAGCATTATACACTGCTCTCATTGCAGTCTCCTTCCCGGGGACGCGCAGACTTGTGCTCGCCGCCGCCGCGAGAGCGCCAGCAACCCGGACATGCCCCCGGCCAGCGCCAGAAGTCCCGACGGTTCGGGCACCGGCAGATACTCGTTGCTGTAGCGAACGTAGTCCCAGTAGGAATCGCTGACGAGATCTTCGCTGAGGTTGGCGCCGAAGTGGATGCCGGTCTGATGCGCTGTCGTCGCCGCACCAGCGAAAACCAGAGCACCATCCGCCCAGATCGAGAACGTGCCGTTGCCGGCCAGCGCAATGCGGTAGACGTGAAACGCCCGGGCGTCGAATGGCACCACCTGCCACTCCGCGTCGTAGCCGTACTTCGTCGCCAGTGCCGTTGGGCTAATGGAGACAAAGGCCCTACCCAGTCCGTAGCCATTCGTGGATACAGCAAGCACAACCGGATACGCGTCGGCCGTTGCACCCCCTTCCGAAGCTACCCGGAGGCGTGCTTCCAGCGTGATCGGCGTCCCGAACGGTATGGCCTGGATCTCACGCATATATGCTGGACGTCGCTCCGGCACGGTGTCATTGATGCGCAGTATGCCTTCGGACACCGACGCCTCAGCCAGCGGCCCTATCGGGAACGCGCGCCACGCGGGGTTGGCAACATCTGGAAGCGTGTTGGCTTCGTAGGCAACCTGCCACTGCCCGAAGCAAGGGAGGCACACAAAGAACAGAGCCAGAACCAGCACGAGCACGTGTGTCTTTCGTTGAAGTTGCATTAGTCGTAAACCTCCGTGAACTCGGCCCTGAGTCGCGCAAAACTGTACGTGCCGAGATAGTCCTCCACGCAGCCATTCACGGCTAGCGGGCCATAGAGTGCCCGCTGCGAGCTTCCCGGGTCGATGAACACGCGGGCTTGGACGGCCGATAGAGCACTGGTAACAGTAGCCTGAGTGGCCGCAGTAACCGGGCACAGGGCGCCTCCGTGGAAGGGATCACCGGCATAGTGGTAGACGTCATCTGTGGCCAAGAGCACAAACGCGGCGTCTGACTGGGAGGCGGCCAATAGAAGGGCGTCGAGCGGGTTTTCTGGATCGTCGAGCCCGCCGTCGCCGCAGCAGTGGGCCTCTGGGTCTTCCAGCCACGCACGAAAAACCGACGCATCATCCGTCAAGCCGATTGTGCAGTTCAGGCTGTCTGTGAACAGGACGCCAGCCCACCTTATGTGCACCGTGCCTGCCTCATCCATCGACGCCAGGTAGTCGAGCGTCGCATCCATCCCGCTCAATGCTGCGCAAGCGCCGGAGCACCCCATGCTAACGCTCACGTCGTTGCACACTATCACGTCTGCAGTCGGCGTCGCGTTGGGGCACAACACCTGCAGCAGCTTCGATGTCGTCACCGGGTCATTGCACGGCGGCACGTCTGTGGTTGCGGTGATGCCATCCCGCCGGGTGTCCTCACCCGGCGCCTCGCCGCCGCCGCATCGCGAGCAACCCCGTCAGACCCGACGTGAGTGCCAGAAGCCCCGACGGCTCGGGCACCGGCAGGTACTCGTTGCTGTAGCGGACGTAGTCCCAATAGGATTCGCTGGTTGGCTGGTTGAACAGCGTGCCGAAGTAAACGCTGCCGCCGGTTGTTCCCGGTGCTGGGCCGGAAAACACCTGCGCTCCGTCCACCCAGACAGTGAAGGCCGGATCTCGGAACCCTGCCTGCGACCCCTCAATGGCCAGGCGAATCACATGAAACTCACTCATATCCAGCGGGGAGAAAATGAAGCTGTTCATGCCGATGTAGCGCACGCCAATCCGATCGCCAAAGATTGCGACGAAAGCCAGACGGCCTCGAAACAGCAGTGGCTCAATGAGGCCGTTGTACGGGTCGTCCGCAGCCACAACCCGCACGCGGCCCTCGATCGTCACAGGCGAACCAGGGCCCACGTCGTCCCTGTAGAACAGTGCGGCCTGGTCATTCCGCCTGTCAACGAGATGAAGGAACCCGTCCGAAGCGCCGCTCTCGCTGAGGAACGCCTGATCTCCTGGACGTCTCAGAGCCCAGACATCCGCACCGAGCGCTGCATCCACCGGCAGTACATCTCCATCGTAGGTGAAGTCCCACGCCGCGCAAGCGCACGGTAGGGCCAGGAGCAGGGTCAGCACCAATACTGCAATTTGTGTTCGCATTCTTGATCTCCTTACGGGTTGCATCCGAATTCCTGCAGCAAGGGCGAAGAAGGAAAGTCAATGTGTTCTATTCCCCGGGTGTCCTCACCCGGCGCCTCGCCGTCTCCGCATCGCGAGCAACCCCGTCAGACCCGACGCGAGTACCAGCATGC
>JAGVUD010000090.1 GCA_019136435.1 Armatimonadota bacterium
GCCGGGGTGACGCCGTCCCTGCTGCGGGAGATTCAGGATGTGATCGCGCAGGGGCGCTACATGCGTATCCAGGCGTTTGCGGTCCGCAAGGACGGCGCGCTTCTGGCGGTCGAGGCGGTGGTGATGGGCAATGGCACGCGCTCCCCAGAGCCGGTCTGCTACCTGATCCGTGATATCCAGTCGCGCTGGGATGCCGAGCAAAAGCTGCTCTCCGCCTACCACGCCATGGACAACACGGACGCGGGGATCGGCATCGCGGACATGCGCGGCGTGGTGACGTACGCCAACCGCATGATGGCCGGGCTGCTGGGTGCGGGGGACGAAGGCGCCGTCGTCGGCCACCATCTCGACACCTGGTTTGAGCGCAAGACGGTTTTGGGCCCGATGCTTGAAAGCATCCGGGCAGGCAAGGGGTGGACCGGCGAGCAGCGCCAGCTCTGCGGCGACGAGTCGGGCTGGCTGCAGGTGTCGGCCGTCCCGGACGTGAATGAAGACGAGGAACTGTGCGGCATGGTGCTCTCGCTCCGCGACACCGCGGAGCGGCGGCGCGCCGAGATCGCGGAGCAGCAGGCGGCGCGCAGCAGGGCGATGGCGGAGAGCCTCGCGGTGGCCTGCCACGCGCTGGGCCAGCCGGCCACGGTGGTGCTGTCCAGCGCCGAGGTCCTGAAATTGGACACAGGCATGGACGCGGAGGCGCGCCGCGAGATCGTCGACCTCTGTTACAGTGCCGCCATCCAGTTGCGCACGGTGCTGAAGGAGATGAACGCCAAATGACGGGACACGGACAGCGGGGCCAGGAAGAACGCCGGACAACGGTGCGCGGAAGACGGGCGGGCTTTACCGTGGTCGAGGTCATGGTCGCTTCGGCGGTTATGGCGACGGTTTTCATCGCGCTCATGGGCTTCTTTTCCTTCGCCCGCCGGAGCGGGTCGCTCACGGAGAACCGCCTGGCCTGCGTCCACATCGCCCGGGACGCGATGGAGGCGCTGCGCGGTCTGGCCTACGCCGATGGGGCGCTCGCTCCGGGACGCAGAAAGCGCCCTCTTCCGGGCTTCCCGACAGGCCGCGGTTACTACGACGTGGTCGAGGCCTCCGACGGCACCTCGAAGGACATCACGGTGGTCGTCGAATGGGTGGAGCCATGGGGCCTGAGGCAGTCGGTCTCCCTGACCACCTCCCATAGTTTAGCTTTACACCCATGAAAAACACGCGAAAAAAACCGAACGGGTTCACACTCACGGAAGTGCTGATCGCCTCCGCGATCTCGCTGACGGTGATGGGTGTCACGCTGGCCGTCTACGGGGACTTGATGCGTTCCTGGCGCGGTGTGGAGCTGCGCATGGATGCGGACCGCGAGGTGAACCTCGCTTTGAGCCATGTGGTGTACGGCATGGACGGCCGTCCCGGCCTCCGCGCCGCGAGCGCCAGCTCCGTCACGGTGACCAGAACCCTGGGCGGCAACGCGTGGACGGTGGCCTACAGTACCGGCGGATCGGCGCCGCAAAACAACAGCTTGACCTGGTCGGCCGCCACCCGCGAATTGGTGTTCAACCCGGGTGGGCGGATCGCCGGGAGGGACATCTCGTTCGCCTCGGCCTGGGTGACGAACAACATGCTTTCTGTCACGATGCGCGTGGACAAGGCCCACGGTGCCCTGCAAGTCCGGCGCGAAGTGGGAACGGAGATATACTTCCGCAATTTATGAAGCTGGAAAGACAGGAGGATAAGCCATGAAGACGAAAAACCCGAAGAGATCGGACAGTCGGCGCGGCGCGGTGCTGGTCGTCGTGATGGGGCTTGCGCTGCTGGGATCGATTGCGGTATCGTCCGCCGCGTATAGCGTCGACTCGCGGGTGCGGCAGACGCGCAAGCAGGTCGCTCTGGAACAGGCCTTCTACCTCGCCGAGGCGGGCGCCGAACGTGCCGCGGCACGCGTGGGCATGGGCAACAACGCGTCCACGACCCTGACGGACAGTTTCGCCGGAGGAACGTATTCTGTGGAAATACAAAGCGTAAGCCAGGGCGGAGGCCGGACCCAGATCAATATCACTTCGGTTGGCACCGTTGACGGCGTCAGCCGCACGGTTGTCATGCGCGGTGTTCGGCGTGTCAATTGGGCGCAATTTGCGCTCTGGTATGACTCCCAGGCCGTGACGCCTATGGTCATGGTTCCCGGCGAGCAATTCCGCGGCAGGTTCTACGCCCGGCCCATGCTGCGCTTTCACGACCTGAATCTCGACACCTTGGGGCAAGTCCGGTTCTTCGACCGGGCATGGACCTGCCAGCCCAGCTTCGAGAGGGTGAGCAATAGAGTTAACCCGATCTTCGACCGCGGGCTGACCTACAACGCGGCCAAGCAGACGATAGCCTCGGTCGACTTCGACGAGTTACGTGCAGCAGCCAGTTCCGGCATGGTGCTCGAAGGCCCCACTGAGATCGTGATCAACAACAAGACCATGACCGTCACCAACGCC
>JAGVUD010000247.1 GCA_019136435.1 Armatimonadota bacterium
CACCGACCTCAAATCCTAACCCACCCCCGGCGATGCCCCACACCTGCGAGAGCTGCACCCACTGGCGCAAGATCGAAGCCAGCAACCGAACCATCGGCATCGCCGTGAACATCGGCGAATGCCGATGCAACCCGCCGACGAGCAGCCACAACTGGCCGCGCACACATGGCAACGAGTTCTGCTCGTGCCACAGCGCAACGGCGCGACTCGCGCAGGCCCAGCCGCTGCCGCCGAAAGTGGACAAGCCGAAGGCGCGCAAGACCGAGGAGCTGCCACTGCGATGAACGGTGATAGCATCCTGCGCGAGCTGCGCGGCCTGCGCTTGGCCCTCTATGACGAGGCGCTGAGCGCAGGCCCGCGCGGCCTCACAGCGCCGGAGCTGCGCGCGGCCACCATCGAGGAGGCGCAGCGCATGGGTCTGCGGCCGGAGGCGCACGCCGAGGCGGTGCGCTGGCTGCTCGAACACCGGCTGCTCGACGAATACCAGGCCGGACGCTACCGTGCGCGAGCCAAGGAGGCCGCGCTGGCCCAGCAGGACGACGCGCCAGCGCCGACCTCGGGACCTCCGACACCCGAACCCGCACCGAGCAAGCCGGTAGTGGCGCAGCTGCGCACGCCGGTCTTCACCCCGAGGCAGCGGCGCGACGGACAAACAACATTCTTCTAGCATTGACAGGCGGTGCGCTAAAAGCACCGTGGTGCGCAACGCGAATGCAAGGTCTCCCCCAGCAGCCCACGACGCCGGAACCGGCGGCGGAGCGCCACCCCACGAAGGGACGGTGCACGATCTGCGGGCAGCGGCTTGGGCGGCTGTGGCGCTGGGAAATCGGGCAATGGCTGCCGGAGCGCTGGTGCTGCGACGAATGCTACCGCACCGCCACACAACGTGAGGAGGCGCGCGCCCGCGCCGCTATCATTGCCCGCCGCTCCGCGGCAGCACAACCAACCGGGAGGGCTGCCTGATGCCCGACCGCATGGTGCGCGAGGG
Source organism: Armatimonadota bacterium (assembly GCA_019136435.1). Classification (GTDB taxonomy): domain Bacteria; phylum Armatimonadota; class UBA5829; order DSUL01; family DSUL01; genus JAGVUD01. The sequence continues at coordinate 989 of JAGVUD010000247.1, forward strand.
GCTGCTCGCCAGCCGGAAGTGGGCCGGCCTGAAACTCCACCTGCAGAACCTTTTTGTGCGGCTGATCTTGGCCGCCGATGATTACGGGACGTTTCCCGCTAACCCTGCCCTGATCCGCAGCCGCTGCTATCCGTTGGAGCTGGAGCGCGCAAGGGAGGCCGACCTGCAACGCTGGCTCGACGAACTCGAGCACGCCGGGCTGGTACGCTTCCATTGGCACCGCGACGACCGATACCTGACGCTGGAGAAATTCGGGCAAGCGGAGCGACTGAAACACCCACGGGCGAAGTACCCACGGTCGACGACAGACGGCGAGGCGCCGGATGTATCGGGCCAAGTGGTGCTACCCTTCGCGGAGGATGGACCGCCGGGCGGAGCGCCGGCCCCAACCCGCGGCGATTTTTCGGCGCCGAAACCGCTGAAGAGAAGAGAAGAGACTACCCCCCATAGCCCCCCGCCGACGGGGGGCGGGAAGATTTCGCTGCCAGGACCGGCGGAAGCGCCGCGTGCACGCACGCCGCGGCGCTTCCGCTCACCCCAGCGGGCGGCCGAGGAGATCACGCGGCTGCAGGCCGAGATCGGGCGGCTGCGCGAGGAGATGCGCGACATCTACTACCCGGGCGGCTGCGCCCACAAGGTGGTGCCGAGCGGCGAGAAGGCGGCGAAGGCCGACCGGCTGCGCGCGCGCTGGGACGAATGCGAGCGCGAGATCGAGCGGCTGGAGCACCTGAATACACCGGAAAAGACCGGAGGCACACGCCAGCCGCAGGAGGTAGGAGCATGAACGCTACACCGGACACCGGACACCGGATTGGGGCAGCGAACCTGAATCTCTCGAACACTAAACCGAAAACAATATGGGACGCGAAATCAGAATGGTGCCCGCCGACTGGCAGCACCCGAAAGACGAAGATGGGAACTACATCCCGCTTCACGACGGCTTCAACAAACGCCTCGCGGCGTGGAAAGAAGAGAACGCGAAATGGCAGCAAGGGCTTCGCCGTGACTACAGCGCCGATGATAAGTGGGTGCCAATCGAGGCGAAATACGCTGGCACACCGTTTGAGGAATGGGACGGTCCGCGCCCCGATCCGAAGGACTACATGCCCGACTGGCCAACCGAGCAGCGCACGCACCTCTGCATGTATGAGGACTGCACCGAAGGAACGCCAATCTCGCCCGTCTTCGCTACGCCGGAGGAGTGCGCTCGATGGCTCGCTGACAACGGCGCGTCCGCCTTCGGGCACATGACGGCGACTTACGAGCAGTGGCTCGCGACGTGCCGCAAAGGCTACGCTGTCGGAATGGTGATGGGCGGCGGTCTTCCACCGAGAAGCGGCGTCGCACTCAACGCGGAATAGAGCGCCCCATCGATCCAGATCAGCAACGCCGGGCACCCGGCAACCAACCATGAAAAAGACCAAGAGCACACCACGCGCGACGCCCCGGCGTTGCGCTGAATCGACTGGTTCGGGATGGGTGTCT
>JAGVUD010000435.1 GCA_019136435.1 Armatimonadota bacterium
CTTCCGCCCGTTTGCAGGGCAACAGCATCCACGTGGGGAAACCGTGATTACCGCGCAAAGGAACTCGTGAAGCCACATGCCCAGCGTCAGCAAGAACAGCAACATTTCACCGATCAGCACGCACGACCGGGAGGTCCTGCGCCGCCTCTCCTCCCGCGTCGCCGAGATTGCCCACCGCGAGGATCAGGCGGAGAAGCGCGATCTCTGGTACAGCCTCAATGCCCTGCGCGAGACGCGCCCGCTTGTCTATTGCAGCCCCGAGGGCGGCTGGGGCGAGATCATCCTGCCGGGCGACTTCGAATGCGAGGGCGATCTGGCCAGAAGCTGGGAGCATTTCCTCCGGACCGAAATCTTCTACGGCGACCGCATGGGTGACGACAAGGTCGTCACCGGCGGTTTCGACGTCGGCTACTCACGCACCGACAGCGGCTGGGGCGTGCAGGAGACCTACACCCACGGCCAGAACCGGGGCTCCTACGTGTGGGACGCTCCGGTCAAGGACCTGCGCGACCTGTCGGCGCTCCGCTTCCACGAAATCCGTGTGGACAGGCAGGCGTCAGACGCTCTGCTCGAGCTTGCTCACGATGTCTTCGACGGGATACTCGACGTGCGGAGGCATCACACCTGGCTGTGGAGCGTGGGGCTCACTCAGACCCTTGTGAAGCTGCGCGGGATGGAGCAGGTGATGCTCGATATGGTGACCGATCCGGAGGGGTTGCACGGGCTGATGGCGTTTCTGCGGGATGCGCACATGGCGAAGCTCGACTTCCTGGAGCGCGAGGGACTGCTGCACCTGAACAATCGCGGCGAATACGTCGGGTCGGGCGGATTCGGCTGGACGGACGAGCTTCCGGCGCAGGACTTCGCGGGCCATGTGCGCACGAAAGACCTCTGGATGCTGGCCGAGAGCCAGGAGACCGTCGGAGTGAGCCCGGCGATGTTCGCGGAGTTCGTCTTCCCCTATCAGCGTCCGCTGCTCGAGCGCTTCGGGCTGACCTGCTACGGGTGCTGCGAGCCGGTGGACTCGCGCTGGGAAACGCTGCGCACCATCCCGAACCTCCGGCGCGTGTCGGTTTCTCCGTGGTGCGACGTGGGGCGGATGGCGGAGAACCTGCAGGACCGCTGCATCCTATCGCTCAAGCCGAACCCGGCGCACCTTGCGACGAGCTACTTCGACGAGGATGTGATGCGCCGCGAGCTTCGAACAAAGCTGGAGCAGGCGCGCGGGTGCCGCGTCGAGATCATCATGAAGGATTGCCACACCATCGGCGGCGACCCGAACCGGGTCATCCGCTGGTGCGGCATTGCGCGCGAAGAGTCCGAGCAATTCGCCGCAAGCGCCTAGTTGAAGCGCTCCGGCGGCCGGTCTCTGCCTGATGCCCGTGAGGCATCCAGCGCCACCGACAGCGCCTCGGCGATCTCTTTGACATAGACGAATTCGATGTCCGCCCGGACGTCCTCCGGGATGTCCTCGAGCACGTCCTTGCGGTTTTCGGCCGGCAGGATGATCAGCCGGACGCCCGCCCTGTGCGCCGCCAGCACTTTCTCCTTGATGCCGCCCACCGGAAGCACCTTGCCGCGCAGTGTGATCTCTCCCGTCATGGCGACGCGCGGCCGCACGCGGCGGCCGGTCAGAAGCGACGCCAGCGCCACCGTCATCACCACGCCCGCGCTCGGGCCGTCTTTCGGAACGGCGCCCGCGGGAACGTGCAGGTGCAGGTCGCTCGACTGGAAGAAGTCCGGGGCGATGTTCAGGTCGTCTGTGTGAGAGCGCACGTACGACAGCGCCGCCTGCGCGGATTCCTTCATCACGTCCCCGAGCTGCCCGGTGAGCACAAGCTGCCTGTTGCCCGGCATCTGAGTCGCCTCCACGAAAAGCACGTCGCCGCCCACGGGTGTGTAGGCGAGGCCCGTGGCGACTCCCGGCACCAGAGTCCGCTCCACCAGTTCGCGCTCGGGCCAGCGCGGCGTGCCCAGATAGACCGGAACCGATTTCGCCGAAACCGAAATCGCCGCCGTCCGCCCCTCGGCGAACTCCCGCGTCGCCTTGCGGCACACGGTCGCGATCTGCCGCTCCAGATTGCGCACGCCCGCTTCGCGCGTGTAGCCGCTGATGATCGCCTTCAGCGCGGCCGGGGTCCACCGGATGTGCTTCTTCGTCAGGCCGTGCTCGTCCATCTGCTTCGGGATGAGATGCGTCAGCGCAATCTGAACCTTCTCTTCTTCGGTGTAGCCGGCGATCTCGATGATCTCCATCCGGTCGCGAAGCGGGGGCGCGATGGTGTCGAGCACGTTGGCGGTGGTGATAAACAGCACCCGCGACAGGTCGAAGGGGACCTCGACGTAGTGGTCGCGGAAGGTGCTGTTCTGCTCCGGGTCCAGCACCTCCAGCAGCGCCGACGAGGGGTCGCCGCGGAAGTCGTGCCCCACCTTGTCTATCTCGTCGAGCATGAAGACCGGGTTGTTCGTCTCC
>JAGVUD010000313.1 GCA_019136435.1 Armatimonadota bacterium
GCCGTTCGCGCCGCGCTGAGAGAGTTCGGGATCGGGAGCGTGGAAGTCAAGAAGCGCGCCTCGGCAGCGGACGTCCCGACGCTGCTCCGGCAGCTTCAGAGCCCACACCCCGGAACGGGCACGGTCATCCTCACCCGCATCGGCGAAAAGCCCTGGGCGTTCGTCTGCCGGGCCGCCCTACGGAGCTACAACGGCCACCTGAACATCTGAAATGCTCCGCGTCAGAAGCACCGGCTCGCGGCCGGAAGCGCCCGCCTCGCACGACGCGATGCCCGTCGCCGTGATGTAATCCCCGACCGCGGCGGTCGAATCGGTATAGACCCGCACCGTCGCGGAGCCGTCGCTGACCAGCAGCGACTGCGGCGGTCCGGCCTCCCTTGTGGTCACCCGTCCCCACACGCGCACAAGCAACCCCAGGTTGCTGAGGCCGTGAGATTCTCCCACGCCCTCTCCGCCAAGCGAGGCCGCCCGCACGCCCGGCGGCAGCGGAACCGGCGCGGTCGCCGTCTTTTCGACCAGCAGAGCGTTCAACAGCGGCTCGCAGCCCGTGCCTGTCACGCCGGAGACAGCCACCATATCGCCTGGTGACACCGCCGCCGCCGACACGACCTTCAGCCCCGAAGACCGGTCCGCCTCCTCGATGTAGAAGCTGCCGCTGAACGCAGCCGTCACGACCCTGGCCGGAATGCGCACAGCAGACCCGGACGGCAGAAGCTTCGCCTCGGCCGTGCTGCTCACGGGCGTCCACGGCGAGAGCCTCTGCGCGTAAACGTCCCAGTCGGCTGCGTTCCGGTTGTCCTCCCATGTGGTGTACGCCCCGCCAGAGCCGTCGGATTCTGTCTGATGCAGGCGCTGGTTGCTGCCGGGCAGAACCGCCACGGGGACCCCGAGCGCCGCCCACGCGGGCAACCCGTCCGCGCGCAGCATCTGCCCGTAGACGTCATAGAGCGCCGGCGACGACTCGTTGCGCGTGTCCATCCACGTGAGCATGACCGTCCCGGGAAGCGACGGTGCCATGCGTATGCGCGTCTGAGATCCCGGAGCGAGGCAGGCCGCCGCGCCCTGCGGGGTCCAGAGGGGATTGCCCAGGGAGTCCAGCGCCTGCGCGTACAGATCGGTCTCGAGCGCGCTTGAGCGCGCATCCGTCCACGCCACAATGCACCCGCCGTTTCCGTCCACAGTCACCCGCGGCGTCCGCTGGTTGTTCGCGCTCGTGCAGACAGCCCGGCCGTTCGCGCCCCACGCGGGCGTTCCGGAGAGGTCGAGGCGCTGGGCATAGATGTCGAAATTGCCCGACCGCTTGTCCTGCCACACGACAACGGCGCCGCTGCCATTGAGAGAGGTTATGTCGGGGTAGCTCTGCTCTCCCGTCGCGTTGCAGAGCATGATGCCGTTCGCCGCCCACGCGGCGCTTCCCGCCGCCGTCACCCTCTGCGCGTACAGGTCGTTGCCTGTCGAAACCGAGTTCCTGCCGTCCTGCCACACGATGACCGCTCCGCCCGACCCATCCGGCGCGATAATCGGGTTGCGGGTTGCCCACTTCGTTCCGCTGAAGCCGAGGACCTTGACGCCGTCTGCAGTCCAGAGCGCGGCGCCGCTGCCGGCAATCCTCTGCGCGTAGATCTCGGTGTTGGCCAGAATCGGGTCCGAGCGCGTGTCGCGCCAGGCGACGATGGCCCCGCCGTTCAGATCGCTGCAGATCACGTGCGAGAAGGCGGTGGGCGGGTCCGTCAGGTCGGGGGCGTGCGAGCAGACAGGAACGCCGTCAGCAGCCCATGCCGCCGCGCCGTCCGGCCCCAGCCTCTGAGCGTATATCTCCATCCCGTCATCGCCCTTGCGCCCGTCCTGCCATACAACAATAACCCCGCCCGCGCCGTCGGCAACGGCCGCGGGAAACTGCTGGTCGTACTCCGCCCCGCACACGAGCACACCATACCCGGCCCAGAGGGGCGCCCCGTCCGGGCTCAGACGCTGGGCGTAGATGTCGTACTCACCGGATCTCGCGTCGGCCCATACGACGACAGCCCCGCCGGTGCCGAGACTGACAAGCGCGGGGCTCTCCTGAGATGCCACCGCCGTGCACACCGGCGCTCCGTTTGGCGTCCAGACTGCGTCAGCGCCGCAGACGCAGGGCAAGCTCAGCAGAACGCAAGCGGACAGGCACGCCAAGGCGGCGAGAAGTGGACTGCTCTTAGATGAACGCATAGTGACTCTTGTGTATCAGCGGACGACGAGGCTGTCAACCCAACCGGCAATCTGCCGGAACGCAGGCTCCAGCCTCGTGTCCGCGGAGAACCGGAAGACCCGGTCAACGTTGTAGTCCACACCCCCCGACATCACCGATCCGCTCAGCGCTATCTCGAAGCCTCTTCCCTCGTCAACAAGCCGTCTCCGCCCGGACAGCAACACCCCACAGTCATCGGCGGCGCCGTTCAGAAACACCGTGCCCTCCTGCGCCAGCCCGTTTGAGGCGAGGCATGCGTAGTGACGGTCCGAGATCGCCATCCGAAGCACGGGCGAAGCCGCGGCGTGGCCGTCGGCAAATACGCAGTTCGCCACGTTCGTCGTCGTCAGGTCCATGCCGACGCGGCTTCGGTAGCCGTGCCAGCCGCTGCCACAGTCTCGCAGAAGCATGCAATCCTGCGCCGGTTCGAGCGCGCCCAGCCTGCCGCCGTTGATCTGCAGCCCGTACTGCCCGTGCCGCGCTCCGCTCCAGAACGCATAACTGCTGCCAGCACGCAAATGAACGCTGCCCTTCTCCGCGCCGAAGCCGAACTCGGGCGCCCCGTGGTCGTTGCCGCAGATGAGTATCCTGCTGTCACCGATATACCCCGCAAGCGCTTCGCGCAGACCGGTCGCGCTCGAGCCTTCCGGCAGATCCGGCGTGGGCGCGCTTCCGGCAAACGGCGTGCCGGACACGCGGGGAAGGCAGCCCTGCCAATCCTCGGAGTACGCCGTCAGCGCCAGTCCGAGCTGTTTGAGGTTCGAGAGGCAGGTCACGGCGCGCGAGCGGTTGCGCGCCTGCATGGCGACGGGAGTCAGGATGGCGACAAGGACCGTGATGATGGCGAGGGTGGTCAGCAGCTCCACCAGTGTGAAACCCCTGGCGCCGCGCGCTTCCGCGCCCCACCGCCGGCTCGTCTGATTGTACTGGCCTGTCACCATGTCTTTCGCGACGCCGCGTCTCCCTTTCAGAAGTCCAGCAGCTCCCTCAATTCGTGTGCCCGCGACCGCGACAGCGGTATGTAGTGCTCGCGCGGTTCGGTGATAAACAACTCATAGGTCCGCTGCCCGGCGTGCGATACCTCGCGCACCTTGTCCAGGTTGACCAGGCAGCCTTCGTTCGCCCGAAAGAACCTGTAATCGCGCAACTTCTGCTCCAGCTCCGCCAGCGTCAGATACGTCGCGTAGCTGTGCCGGGTGGTGTGTATCAGCACCCGCCTCCGCGATGTCTCGATGTAGCAGATGTCCTCCACGGGAACCAGCTTCGCCCCCTCCCGGTCCCGGATGACGAGCTTGCCGAGCACCTGCGTTCCGCCGCCAGAGGCGCCGTTCGCTGCCCCGTTGTGCCGCAGCCGCTCGCGCACCCGTGCGATGGCCTGCTCCACGCGCTCCTGGCTGCACGGCTTCATCACGTAGTCCGCCGCCGCCACCTCGAACGCGGGCACCGCGTACTCGTCGTAGCCTGTCACGAAGACGATCTGCGGGCCGCCGCTGACGCGGGCAAGATCCTGAGCCAGCTCCATGCCGTTCTCGCCGGGCATGTTTATGTCCAGAAACAGCACGTCCGGGCGCTGAGCTGCCACCACCGCCAGGCACTCCGCCGCCGCGCCGGCCTCGCCAGCGACCTCAACCCCCTCGATGCGGCCGAGCACGAGCTTGAGATACTCCCGCGCCGTAGGCTCGTCGTCCACCACGACTGCCCGGATGGTTTCTAGTTTTACTGATTCCTGGGTACCTGGAGACATACCACCGTGCCCTCGTTCGCCTTAGTGCGAATTCTCAACCGGTAATCGCCGCCGTAGATCCTGTCCAGCCGGCCTTTCAGCATCGGAAGAGCATGACCTTCCCGGTCCGCCCAGTCGCCGCCGCCTTCCGGAAATCCGTTGCCGTTGTCCGCCACAAAGCAAAGCAGATGCCCGTTTCTGATGCGCGTCGCGATCCTCACCCGGCCCGGGCCGGCCTTGCGCGACACTCCGTGCACAATCGCGTTCTCCACGAGCGGCTGAATGGAGAACGACGGTATCGAGCAGTCATCCGCCTCCCGGCAGGTCTCCTCGATCACCTCCAGACGATCGCCGAACCTTGCTTTCTCGATCTCGAGATACACCCTGACCGTGTCCAGTTCTTCGCTCACACTCGACATCAGCGCGCGCTCCGATCTGAGGGAGCTTCGGAAGAACTCACCCAGCTTCACCGTCAGCCGCGCAGCCTCACCGGGCGCGATTTCGCAGAGCCCTGCAAGCGTGTTGAGCGCGTTGAACAGAAAATGCGGATGAACCTGCGCCTGCAACGCCTTCAACTCCGCCCGCGAAGCCGCCTGCGCCTGCGTCTCGGCCTCAAGCACCCGCATCTGGTAGTTGACCAGAAACTGCGCCACCTCCGCCGCCAGATCCACAACCTCCGGCCTGAAACGCGTCTGCCGCGTCTCGTAAAGAATCACCGAGCACCCGGGCCGCCCTTGGTGGGCAATCGGAATTGCCACGGCGGACCCGAACGGACACCCCGGCCTCTCGCACCACCCCTCTCGCCTGTCCGTCGCATGACGCTCGCCGTCCGCCATCGCCTGCAGAGCAATCTCCGGAACCACGCCCGCTCTGAGGTGATGCTCCGCCGCTTCGCCGACGTGCGCCAGCATCTTCTCGGGCGTCGCCACCGCCACAGCCGCTACTCGCGTCAGCCGCTGAACCAGGGCCGCCGTGTGCGCCGCCGAAGCCTCGTCGCAGCCGCCCGACGCAACCGGAGGAAAGCGGTTTGCCTCCCCCAGCGCCCGCGCCAGTTCACTGCGCTCGATGCGTTCCCGCTGCGCCCGCATGTCTCCAACAATGAACAGAAACAGCGCCACCCCCACGCCGCTCAGAAACATCGGAAGCACGTACTGCACGGCGGCGGCGTCCCACGATCCTATCAGATAGTCCTGCTGAAGCCGGACCGCAAGCCAGATGCCGTGGCCGAGCATGCCCGCGAGGAATCCCGCCAGAACCCTCTGCGCGAACGCCGGGCTGAACTGGCAGACCCAGCCGCCGAGCGCCCCCACGATTACGGCCGGCAGGGCGTCACCCGGCGACCAGGAGGATCGCAGCAAGCTCGCGGCGGCGGCGCTTACGGCGCCCACGCCGATTCCCGGCCACAGGCCGCTCACAAGCCCCGCCGCCGCCGCGGAGACTATCCCCGCATCAAGCAGCGGATCGTGCGACGAGAAAAGCGCCTCGGCCACCGCCAGCGCCGAGAAGAACAGGAAGGCGAACAGCCTGTCTCCGGGCCGGGCGGCAAACCGGAAAACTCTGGCGAAAAGCTCCGTGCGGCTGGCGAAGTATGTGATCGTCACCAGCGCGCATATCTTCTGCACGGAGTTCGCAAGGCCTTCATAAAGCATGCGCTCTTCCGGGCGGCCTCACCGCGACTTCCTCGCGGCCGCGCCGCCCCTGCCTCCTCTGCGAATCTCTGCCCCGCGCGCGGGGCAGATGCGATTATGTGGAACCGCCCAGGCCAGGCAAGGGCGGCTCCACGTTCACACGAGGCTTCTGTCAGCCCGGTTTCAGTTCGCGATCTGACTCTCGATCCACGAAACAACCGTGTACCACACGGCCTTGCGCGGCCCGTTCTTGAATGTGAAGTCCCTGTCGACCTCAATCACTCCGTCCGGGGTCGTGATCGTTCCCCAGATCTCCACGAACGTGACGGGCCTTCTGTCACCGACTCTCTCGTAGGCGCCTTCGACCGCCACGGTCGCGTAGTCGTCGTCCCTGGTGATGACCAGCGTGCCGGAAGCGTTGGGATCCTCAGGATCGTCCGCCGTCACCGTTACGGTGTAGCCCATGCACTCCCAGGAACCCGGCTGGATGGCCAGCGCCGGACCGGCGGCAAGAACCAGTGCCAGCAACGATACGAACAGTGCCTTCTTCACCTCTATCACCTCCTGTCCTGTGAGTTGCTCAGGACAGTATCAGTCTATCTGTTCTGACGCGCGCCAACGCCGTTAATGCGTGATTTGTACAGGTCCCTGTCCGTTCCGGCCAACTGGCCGCTCAAGCGGAACCGAGCGCTTGTTCAAGCGCAACCGAGCTCTTGTTCAAGCGCAACCGAGCGCTTGTTCCCAGACCTTCTTCAGCGCGGACCCGGCGTATGATACGGCCTCGGCCGGGGACATCTCTTTCAGCTTCGCGCTGAATGGTTCGGGCGTGACAGGGCCAGAGTAACCGGCATCCCTGAGCGCGCGCAGGAACCCGGTGAGGTCAATAACTCCCGTCTCGCCCATGATTTCCCGCACGCTGTCCACCTGCTCGTCCACGGGAACACCGGACGGTGCGTCGTTGATGTGCACCTGAACGATATCCGCGTCCGTCAGTTTCTTCAGATCTCCGAGCGTGCCGTGCGACGTGTACCAGTGCCACGAATCGAGCAGCAGCCCCACATTGCCCGTCCCGACGGCTTCGCAAAGCTCCAGCATCCCCTCCATCGTGTGGATGAACGGATACTTCCTCGAGCGCAGAAACGTCCGCGGGCCGATAAACTCCAGCCCCAGCCGGCAGCCGTGCTCCCCCAGCGTCTCCGCGACCGGCCGCAGCCTCTGGAGGTGAAACGCCAGGTTCTCTGAAAAAGGCCGCTCGTCGGAGCAGGAAGGAATCCAGGTGGCGCAGCGCGTCGCGCCCACCGAAGCAGCTGCCGCGGCCGTCGGGCCAAGCCTGTCCAGCGCCGCGCGATACTGCTCGCCGCCAGCCTGCAGCGGCACCGGCAGGCCCCAGCCGCCCACTCTCAGGCCACGCTCTTCGTAAGGCCGCAGAAAAGCTGCCGGCCCGAGTTCGGCCACCTGACCCAGATCCGGATCAAGCCCATCGAAACCCGCCTCCCGCGCTGCGCTGAAAACGTCGAGCGCGTTCCGGTCCACCCCTATTGCCCCCGGCCCCAGATTCCTGAACATGAGCGTTCCTGCTCCTCTCTGCATAGACTCCCCGGCCGGCGCCGGTTCGCACCCTGATGGTACCCCCTGGCGCACTCCCCGGTCAAGAAGATTCGCCTCAGAAGTGCGGGCCACCTGCGGAGGATTCGGCCGCCCGGTGAGGTTTGACATGCCCCAAACCCGGGGATAGAATACAAAAGGTCACTTCGGCGGTTCAGTGTTCCGGGCTGTGTGTGCCAGTGGGACCTTATCGGCGCAGCAACGGAGGGCGCGCGATCCCACTCCTTCTTTATTACCCCCGGGGATACGAGGGTGGCGATCCGTTTCACGGTAAGGTGACAGGTGGATTAGGAGTACCGGGTGTACCATAACTTGAACTATACGGAACGATCGACTGGTCAGACCGGCAACCACCAGGGAGAGTTCACGGTATGAATCTCAGTGATAGAATCGCTGCTCGCGATGTGAGAATCACCGTCGTCGGCCTGGGGTATGTCGGGCTTCCGCTGGCGGTTGAGTTCGCGCAGGCAGGTGTCCGGGTCAGCGGCTACGAGATCGACCCGCTCAAACTGGAGATTCTGCGCCAGGGCGAGAGCTACATCGGCGACGTCCCGTCCGATCGCATCCGGCCGCTGGTCGAGTCGGGCAGCTTCACTCCCACGCGCGACCCCGGATGCATCAGCCAGTCCGATGTCGTCATCATCTGCGTCCCCACGCCGTGCGTCAACGGGCACGAGCCGGACCTGTCTTTCGTGCAGTGCGCGGGGCGCACCGTGTCGGAGAATCTCAGGGCCGGGCAACTCGTCATCCTCGAGTCCACGTCGTTCCCCGGCACCACCGAAGAGATGCTCCAGCCGATTCTGGAGAAGTCCGGGCTCAAGGCCGGGCAGGATTTTCACCTGGCATTCTCGCCGGAGCGCATTGACCCGGGCAACCCTACCTACGGGATCCGCAACACCCCGAAGGTCGTCGCCGGCACCCTGCCGGACGCCACCGCCCTCGCGGAGCAGGTTTACCGGATTGTCGCGGAAGAAGTGCGGTGCGTCAGCAGCCCCCGCGTCGCCGAGATGAGCAAGCTTTACGAGAACACCTTCCGGCATGTCAACATCGCCTTCGCCAACGAGATGGCTCTGCTGTGCGAAGAGATGGGAATACCGATCTGGGAGGTCATCGAGGCCGCTTCGACCAAGCCGTTCGGGTTTATGCCGTTTCATCCGGGCCCGGGGGTGGGCGGACACTGCATTCCCGTCGATCCACAGTACCTGCTCTACAAGGCGCGCCAGTGCGGCTGCGACCTGAAGTTCGTTGAGCTTGCGAACGAGATCAACGAGAAGATGCCGGTCCGCGTGGTCGAGAAGGTCAAGGACGCTCTGCACGAACGCGGGAAGTCGCTTGATGGGGCGAAGGTGCTGGTGCTCGGCGTCGCCTACAAGAAGGACATTGACGATGTCCGCGAATCGCCCGCCATCAAGGTGATCGCGAGGCTGCTCAAGGCCGGGGCCAGGGTACGCTATCACGACCCGCTTGTCGGCAGCTTCGATAACGGGGTCGGCCGGTTCGAATCGGTGGACCTGACTCCCGCGGCGCTGCGCGAGTCCGACTGCGTCGTCATCTGCACCGACCATACGGACGTGAACTACGATCGGGTGATTGCTCACGGCAGCCTGGTCATTGACACCCGCGATACCCTGCGCAGGCGAGCGAGCGACGGCAAGAGAACCCTCCTGGACGTCTGACGATTCCGGTCAGTACTGGCCGGCGGCAATCAGCGCCCGGAGAATGAGGTTGTCGAGCGCCGTCTGCCGCCAGACGTCCATCGTCGCAGCGTACGCAAGCCGCGCCCGCAGGCTGTTGCCGCTGTCCACGAACCGGTCCAGAACCCGGCGATTCTTCTCGGGGAGGCTCTCGCCATAAGCCGCGCGGTACGCCGCGGCCTGGTCGCGATAGCGCACGGGCTTCTCGCGGCGGCTCACAAACCGCGCCGTGCGCCGCGCAAGCTGCCCCGCCATGCCCGGAGACCCGCCGATGGTGTTTGCCCCGTGCTGCCTGTAGAGCACCGCCGGGCGCGGGTCATAGACAGCCTCGCCCGCGCCCGTGACCGCGACATACGCCCAGCTATCATGCATCATCGCGCCGTCCCACGAGTGCCGCAGCAGAAGCTCGCGCGCAGCCCGGTTCATCACGATGGTGCACCCGGTCGCGACATTCTCCACAAGCGCGTTTCCGAACCCGAGCGCCCGGGGCAGCGGCGAAAGCCCGATGCGTGAGAGATCGGCGGCCACGTAGTCCAGCCGGGCGCAGCAGAGGAGGGCCTGGTCCTGCCGCCGTCCGGCGAGCGTCTGCACGGCGTTTGCCAGCTTGTCCGGAAGCCAGACATCATCCTGATCGCAGAAGGCGTAGAGATCGCACTCCGGAGCCTGCCGCAGGAGAGTCTCGAAGCTCGCAACCGGCCCAAGATTCGCGCCGCCCGAAACGGTGAACCTGCCATCGTCCGCGGCGTATCGTGCCAGAATGGCTTCCGTCTGGTCGCTGGACCCGTCGTCGCGGACGATGACGCGCGCCGGAGCGTGACTTTGCGCGAGCACGCTGTCGAGTTGTTCCGCCAGGAAGCGCTCGCCGTTGTATGTGGAGAGCAGGACGGCAATTTCAGGCGTCATCGGCGACCCCGGAGGCGCGAAGCGCCGCGACGATGATCATCAGCGAGACGGGGCTGAGCAGCACGGGGTTCGTTCCCGCCGCCAGAAAGCTCGCCGCCACCGCCGCCGCCACGGCGCGCTTCTCCGCGTTGCCGCTGCGGAACAGCCTCCACGCGGCGGTGAACACGAGCGCCGTGAATGCAAGCAGCCACGGCAGCCCGAACTTGCGCGCCGCGTTCAGGTGGTCCACCTCGATGTTGGCCACCCAGCCGCCCTCTCCCTCGGAGTAGAACTCCGTCCCCGCGCCCGCGCCCAGAATGAGATACTCGGGGTTGTCGGCGAACAGATCAACAACGCTCCCGAGATGCCGCACCCTCAGCGCAACCGTCTCGCTTTCGCCCGTCGCGGACGAGAAGATCAGGTTCAGATAGGTGGGAGACACCTGCGCGAGCGCCACCGCGCAAGCGGCGACGGCGGCCAGCACCACGGCCTTCTGCACCATGCCCGCCCGGCGCTGCACCAGCAGATACACGGCGAAGAATGCAAGTGTGATGAGGAGCCCCGCCTTGGAGAGGCAGACAAGCAGAGCAAAAGCAAGCGCCAGCGCTCTCCACGCGCGCCCGGTGATCAGGTAATAGACCGCCGCGGGAACGTAGAACAGCGTCGCCCTGAAGTACACGTTCGGGATCAGCACCGGGCCCATCATCCTCATTCCGAAGTAGCCGTGACCGGGATCCGACGAGAGATAACCCATGATCGCGTTGAAGATGCCGTTTCCGGGAAGCGTCAGGCCGGCCAGCACGAACGCGATGGAGAAGACAGCCAGCGCAAGCAGCGTCGCGAAAAGCACTCTCAGCGCCCACATGCTCCTGTTTGGGCTCAGCAGAAAGTAGAACAGGAGCGCGGCCGCAAACGCCGTGGACTGGCTGACAGCCAGCCCGATGTCCGCGCCAGCGTATATCCCGCGCGCAAGCGCAAACGCCGGCCACACGGCAAACAGAAGCCACACCGCAAGCAGCTCGCCCCTCGGCGCCCGCACGTGAAACAGCTCGGGAAGGGCAAACAGCAGCGCGCACGCGTACGACACGTACTTGACCCCGACCGCGCCGCCCATGTCGAACACGTTAGCGGCGATGAGGAAGAACAGAACAGCCCTGATGCGCAGGGTCCTGTCGAAGGTTATGGCGCGCGGGCGCGGCCCGGTCTGCGGGATCATTACACAGGGAGTGTTCGCGCCATGCGTCCGGTTTTCATTCCGGCCGCGCTGCATCCAGCGCCGCCGTGAATACGCGCGACAGCGCCTCGTCCGAGAAGCGTTCCGGAACGGCTGTCCGGGCGGGAGCCTCATGGCACATCGCAAGGAACCGGGACGCAAGCGGGGCATGGCTGTCCCGGCCGGACGGATCAACGCAGACGGCCTGCGGGATGTCCGCAACAGCCCGCGCGAGGGCGCTCGTTGCGGGGGTTACGCAGAAAATCGGCCGCCGGGTGGGTATGTAGTCGAAGAGCTTGCTCGGGATGGGCGCTCGCGACGCGCAGAGCAGCAGCAGCCCGTCCGCCATCCGCAGCCGCTCCTGCATCTCGGCATAAGGGACCGCCGCGTGGTGCGACAGCGTCCAGCCGGCCGCCTCGAATACCGGGCGCATTCTCTCCATCTCCGCAAGATCGTCCGTGTTCAGCGACCCCACCATCTGCACGTCGGCTTTCCAGGGGTCGCCGAGCGACGCCATGAGCGGCGAGACGAGCGCTCCCATAGTCTGCGTGTTGCGCGAGCCCGCCAGCCTTCCCGCGTGAATCAGTTTCAGGCGCTCCCGCTTCGGAAGGGGCGGCGGTTCGGGGTGCGGCCCGGGCGGGTAGGCGTTCGTCAGCACCGCTGTCTTGCCGCGGGTGAACGGTAGCCTGTTGTTGAGGAGTTCCATCCAGACATCCGAAGTCACGAACACCTGCTCCGCCCGCCGCAGAACGCGCGACTCCCAGCGCCCCTCCAGCCAGCGCCGCCACGCCCACCGCTGCAGCAGCGGCTTCAGAGGCTCGTCCAGCCAGCCGTCCCGCATGTCCACGCAGAGCCGCGCCCCTGTCTGCCGGGAAATCCAGTACGACGCGAGATGGCAGGCCTCCGGCGGACTCGAAGCGACCACCCACTCCGCGCCCCGGCAGTGCTCCGCCACCGATGCGTCGCCTGCCGCCTTGCGCGCCCACGCGGCGGTGGCGTCGGGGTTGAACGCGAGGGTCACCAGCGAACTCTTCCATCCCGTTGTCGTGCGCGACGCTCCTTCCGGCCCCGGCGACCCCGCGCTGCCCATATACACCTTCAGGCCCAGCGGGTCGCGCACGGTTACCACGCGGCCGCACGTGTCCGCGGGCGCCTCGGCGCACGGAGTAGAAGAGAGGTCAGGCCGCAGCAAACGAACGCTGCTTTCCGGCCCGGCGCGAACGATGACCAGCTCGCGCCCCGAAGCGACGATCCACCGCGCGAACCGCGCGGCCCTCTTGAACCCGACATGCCCCGGCGATTCCCAGTACGGCGCCACGAGCACGGCTTTCCCCTGAGCGCTCAACTCCGCGTCAACTCCCTGTAAAACTCCGCCAGCTTCCGCCCCTGAGTCCGGGCGTCAAAGTTCTCCTCGATATGCCTCCGCCCGGCGTCCTGCATGGCGCGCCAGCCGCC
>JAGVUD010000042.1 GCA_019136435.1 Armatimonadota bacterium
TATACCATCCGGGCGGTGGTCGGGAAGGATGAGGTCGAGAAGAAGGTCACTGTCAAACGCTACGTCCTGCCGAAGTTCAAGGTGCGATTCGAGACCGGGCGCAAGTTCTACCTGCCCGGCGAGACCGTGAAGGGGACAATCCACGCGGACTACTTTTTCGGCAAGCCTGTGGACGGCGGGAAGGTCAACGTCAAGCTCGCGAAGTTCGATGTGGGGTTCAACGACTTCGCCGAGATAACCGGGGACACAGATGCCTCCGGCACGTTCGAGTTCGAGCAGAAGCTGCCGGACGCCTTCGCAGGGCAGCCGCTGGAGCAGGGCGATGCATTCTTCAAGGCCGAGGTGAAGGTCACGGACGGAGCGGACCATACCGAGACAGTGACGGCGATGGTACCCGTCGCCAAAGACCCGATCAAGATTCTCGTCGTGCCCGAAGGCGGCCAGCTCATCCCGGGGGTGGATAACGTCCTGTATATCATAGTCAGCTACCCCGATGGCTCTCCCGTGGAACACGCAACCGTCGGGTTCCAGAAGGACATCAAGCCGGGCCAGTACGTTGACCAGCTTCTTCAGACGGTGAAGATGGACGGGCTGGGGATGGGGCAGGCCCGGGTGCGTCCGTCGGCAGGGACGCTCGACATTCTTGTGAGTGCGCACGACGATCAGGGTCACAGAGCGGATCTCTATCAGACTCTCGGAGTTCAGAATGTGGAGGAGTCTGTTCTCCTTCGCACAGACAAGGCCGTCGCCGCAGTCGGGCAGGAGCTGCGTCTCACTGTGCTCTCATCGCAGCGGTCGGGCTATGTGTACGTGGATGCCGTCAAAGACGGACAGACTGTGCTGACGCGCACGCTGCCGTTCGCCGCCGGCGCGGGCTCCATGGAGCTTCCCCTGACGGCGGACATGGCGGGGACGCTCGAAGTCCACGCCTATCGCATCTCCCGGACGGGGAATATCATCCGCGACACGCGCACCGTGTACGTTCAGCCCGCCGATGAGATGCGGATCAAGGTGACCGCCGACAGGGGGCAGTACCTTCCGGGCGGCCCGGCGAAGCTCGATTTCACCGTTACCGACAGGCGGGGCAGGGGGCTGACCGCGGCGCTCGGCGTGTCTATTGTTGACGAGAGCGTCTACGCTCTGCAGGAGCTTCAGCCGGGACTCGAGCGCATCTACTTTATGCTCGAAAAGGAGCTGGCCGAGCCGAAGTTCGAGATTCATGGCATCACCCCCGGCGACATCGTGCGGCCTGTAACGGGAGAAAAGGGCGCTCTGGAACCCGGTAAGCAGCAGGCCGCGAAAGCCCTCTTCGCCGCGGTGCAGAAGGAGAAGCTGGAGGCGGCAACGCCGGTCTTTACGCTCAATCAGGACAGCTACGCCGCGAAGATCGAGAAGGCGCGCGAGGAACTCGCGAAGAGGGCAAAGGCCGACTGCGAAGCAGTCGCAAGAGCCATACGCGCGTTTTACCAGGCGTCGCCTAAGGCGAATCTGGATGAGTTGGGTGGCATTCACTACCTTGTCCGTGAGGGCAAGCTGCCGAAGAGCGTACTCACGGACGAGTGGGGCAGGGCGTATGAGTTCCAGGCGAGCCCGTGGGGAGGCTACCGGCAGGGGCTGGCAATGCGCAGCACGGGCCCTGATGGGCGCAAGGGCAATGTGGACGATATCGTCGTGCGCAGCTTCCCGGAGGCGCAACAGGATCCGCAGCTGATCGCGAACGCACGGGTTTGGGAAGAAGAGGAAGACAAAGCGAAGCTGTGGTTCGATGGTCTCGGCGGTTTCGGTGGCGGCATCAACCGGCGCGGTCTGGGGATGGAAGTACCGGCTGCGGCCGATGCCGCGGTTCTCGATGCGGTCGTGACGGGCGATCTGACCGATAAGGCCGTCGTGTTTGCCAGAAGCTCTTCCTCGCCCGCCGAAGGGGGCAGACCGCAAGTCCGTGTTCGTGAGTTCTTCCCCGAGACTCTCTACTTCAACCCCGCAGTCATCACCGACGACCGCGGCCGCGCCAGCGTCACGCTCGACATGGCCGATTCCATTACGAGCTGGCGTCTCACCGCCATGGGCTCGTCGCTGAACGGGCTGCTCGGCTCGACAACGCAGGGCATCAAGGTTTTCCAGGACTTCTTCATAGACATTGACCTCCCCGTCGCGCTCACCCAGAACGACGAGGTATCGGTGCCCATCGCGGTGTACAACTACCTTCCGAAGGAACAGAAGGTCGAGCTGGTGCTCACGAAGGAGCCGTGGTTCGAGCTGGAAGGAACAGAGAAGCAGGTTCTGCAGATCGCGGCGAACGAGGTCCGGGCCGTCCACTATCGCATTAAGGTGAAACAGATCGGCTGGCACAAGCTCACCGTTCACGCGTACGGCAGCAAGATGAACGACGCCATCCGCCGCGAGATAGAGGTTGTCCCGGACGGGCAGCGCTTCGACGACAGCATCAACGACCGCCTCGAAAAGGACGTGA
>JAGVUD010000161.1 GCA_019136435.1 Armatimonadota bacterium
TTGACGATCTGGAACAGGGCGCGCGCGAACTCCTCGCCGCTCAGTTCGCGGTCAAGCCCCGCTGCTCTCAGTTCCCACGGGTCGGGTTTGGCGGGCGCGGTGACGAAGGCGCTGTCGCGCGTTTCGGGGGCGATGAGGCCGTGCGTTACGAAGAGGTCCTTTGCCCGGCGCAGCCTGCCGGCGCGCCGCCGAAGCCTGCGCCGCTGGCTGCGGAACAGGCGGCGCGCTTCCGCAAGCGGCCCTTTGGTCTTAGGCTCCTCGGCGGGCTGAAAGGCACGCACGCCGAGGTCTTCGATCCGCTCGCGATCGCGATTGTAGACGCACCAGCCTACAGAGCCGATGCCGACGTCAAGTCCGAGGACGTAATCCATTTTGGTCACCCCACTAGAAAAGAGGATGCCCCTGCTGGCACAAGGCCGGCAGGGGCAGCACCTTACGGTTGGTCCCCTTGCGGAGACCTGGAACCTTATTATAGCGGCCTCCGGTCCTCCGGTATGCTACAGCTTGTGTTCGCTACCCCGGCAACTGCCATCTTCGGGTTCGGTGATTTACGATACCACAACGGTCGGCTGCGGTCAAGGGGTCTGGCAAAGCTTTTTCCTCACTCCACCCGCAGCCCGCTGTAGAACTGCGTGATGCCCTGAATCAGCACCCGGCCGGCTTCCAGGTTCTGCTCCTTCTGGTAGTGCACGCTCGCGCCTTCCACCAGCACCGCCGTGATGCCGAACTGGCTGTGCGGGGCGGCGCTCCACAGCAGCTCTTCCCCCGCAACGGGCTTCAGCTTCAGCGGCTTGATCAGGTCATTGGTGTCCAGAGCCTCGATGATGTCCCGGAGCTTCTCCCACGGCCCCAAACGCGCGCCGAATTCCGGCCCCGCCCCGCGTATGATCGGCTCCACGATGCCCGTCCATGTGTGCATGGCCCAGTACGTCGTCACCGGCGTATCCGACGCCATCAGATCTTCGAGCGCCTTCTGCCGCACATACGACTCGTGCGCCTGAGTGGCGGCATTCGCGCCCTTCACGTGGTAGCTGCGGTTCATGTCCACACCCTGGGCGTTGACGCGATACCACCCCTTCGACGGCGCGTCCGGGCTCATCATCAGCGTGATATAGAAAATGGAGCGCTGGCGCGCATCGCGCCCTTCGTCCGAAAGCAGCCACTCCACCATCCCCACGATGCGCCACTGCGCGTTGTGCTCGCCCGGGTGCTCGTTGCCGATGTAGTGCACCCAGCGCTTGCTGGCGGGATGCGGGCTGCTGTCGTCGGTGATGCGCACGCGATACAGCGGACGCCTCCCCAGAAGCGAGCGGCCGATCTCCTCCACCTTCACATACGGGCTCTGGCTCCAGCCCTGGATCAGCGCGAGGGCCGTGCGGTGCGACATGGGCACCTGATGCCCCACCTCCACCGTATCGCGGTCGAACGGCGGAAACAGCAGCGTGTTGAACTTCCCGTTGCGCTTCTGTTCCCAAAGCACCGGTTTCCAGCGGCTGCCGTCGGTCGAGTAGGAGTAGAAGTAGTCGTCGAACAGATACAGCGGCTTTTCGCTCGTGAACTGGACATCCATCCGCAGCGCGTTTCCCTTCGCGTTGCGCACGATGCGAAACTGCGCCATATTCGCCCAGTTCGGCTGATTCGGCGCATGACTGAGCGTTACGAGGAAGTGGTTGTGTCCCACCTTCTCAATGGTGGCTCCCTCGGAACCGAGCGGCCCGTTGAAGTCGAAATCGCTCACTTCCAGCACGGCGGCGCTGGCCGCCGGAGCAAACGATGCGGTGAGCAGGAGCAGGGCAAACGCCATGCCAACAGAGAGGTTTCCCATCAGGCGCACTCCTTTGTCTATTGTCCGGGCAACTCGCGCGGCGTCCAGCTCGGACCGTCGCATCGCGGCCCGTCCGGCGTCCAAATCAGCGGGTCAATGCACATGCGCCGCGCGGTCATCTGCACATCCCAGGCGTGGTACACAGCCCAATCGCCCCCGCCCGGGCCTTCGATAAGCGACATGTTGCCCGGCCCGAGCACACGGCCCGGAACGGTCTTCAGCACGCGCGGGCCCTCTTCGCCTCCCGCGCAGGCGTACGGCCCCAGAAGCCGGTCCGAGACCGCATAGCTCACGCAGTAGGTGTCGTTTTCCCAGCGCCCGGCGCTGTAGAAGAGATAGAACACGCCATCGCGCCTGCGCACGAATGCGCCTTCCAGCGTGTGCCAGTCATACACGCCGCCGTACATCGGCCGGTCTTTCTGGAACCGCTGCCAGTCGAAGCGGGCGCGCAGAATGGTCACCTGCTCGCCTTCCAGCTGCGTCATTCCGCTCAGCATGCGTGCCGCAAGCCCCGTTCCCGCCCGGAAGCCGCCGCCGGTGTCGAGAAAGTCGGCGCAGTAGATCAGATACCACTCGCCGTTTTCGTCCCGCACCGCCTGGGGGTCGATGGCGAACGGGCAGGAGGAGGTCCGGGTCAAC
>JAGVUD010000059.1 GCA_019136435.1 Armatimonadota bacterium
ACGAAGCGCCGGACGAGAGGAAGCGGGAAGAGCGTCCGCCGGTGTCCGGCGGCGCGGGGACGCCCACGGCGGGCGCGGCGCCGCGGCCCTCGGCGGCCGAAAAGCGCGAAATCCGCGTGTTCATATCGTCCACCTTCCGCGATATGATGCAGGAACGCGACCTGCTGGTGAAGAAAGTCTTTCCCGATCTGCGCCGCAAGTGCGCAAGCCGGTTCGTCACGTTCACCGAGGTGGACCTGCGCTGGGGAATCACCGAGGAGCAGAAGGCGGAAGGCCAGGTGCTGCCCCTCTGCCTTGCGGAGATCGAGCGCAGCAGGCCCTACTTCATCGGCCTGCTGGGAGAGCGCTACGGCTGGATCCCCGATGAGATCCGCCCGGACGTCCTCGAGCGCGAACCGTGGCTGAAAGAGCACGTCCAGGACCGCACCTCCGTTACCGAGCTCGAGATCCTCCACGGCGTGCTGAACGACCCCCAGATGCAGAGTCTCGCCTTCTTCTACTTCCGCGACCCCGCCTACGTGAACAGCCGGTCTCTTTCGGCGAAAGAGCGCAGGGAGATGGTGGAGCGCGACATCCCGGCGGAGATCGAGAAGTATGGCCGGGAAGAAGCGGCCCGCCGCACTGAGGAGCGCAAAGAGAAGCTCGCCGCGCTCAAGCAGCGCATCCGCGACAGCGGGCTGCCGGTCGTGGAGCCGTACGCCAGCCCGGAGGCACTCGCGGACATCATCCACAAGCAGTTTGACGAACTCATAGACCGCCTGTATCCGCAGGATGAGACGCCCGACCCGCTGACGCAGGAGCGCCTTCTTCACGAGTCTCACGCGGCGAGCAAGCTCTTCGCCTGCATAGACCGCCCCGCGCACCTGAAGGCCCTCAGCGGCTACGCGGCCCCCGCGGAGCACGACGGCCGGGGGCTGGTGGTGACCGGAGAGAGCGGATCCGGGAAGTCCGCCCTTCTGGCGGCCTGGGCGCGTGATTATTCAAAAGACCACCCGGACAGCTTCCTGTTCCAGCACTACTTCGGGGCCACCCCGGAAAGCGCCTCACCCACAGGCTTCCTGTACCGCCTGATGGGCGAGTTGAAGAGCCGTTTCGGCATCACCGAAGACATTCCGACTGACCCTGAGAAACTGCGGGACGCGCTGCCCGTCTGGCTGGCACAGGCTACGGGCAGGGGCCGCGTTGTGCTGGTGCTGGACGGCCTGAACCAGGTGCAGGGCGACGAGCCCGACCGCGCCCTGCGCTTCCTGCCGCGGCAGTTCCCGCCGCACGTCACGGTTATCGCCTCGTCGCTGCCCGGCCCGGCGCTGGATGCCCTGCGGGAGCGTGGCTGGACGGAACACGAACTGCCTCTTGCCAGCGAAGAAGAGGTGGACGCGATGGCCGGCGCCTATCTGAGCATCCACGCGCGGGCGCTCGAGCCCGTGCTGCGCCGTCAACTGGTCACGGCGCCCGGCGCCCGAAACCCGCTGTTCCTGCGCACGGTGCTGGAGGAGCTGCGCCAGTTCGGCAGTTTCGAGAAGCTGCCCGACCGCGTTGCCCATTACCTGCAGGCAACCGGCCCGGCCGAGCTGTTCCTGCGCGTCATCCGGCGCTGGCAGGACGACTTCGACGGCAAGGACAGGAAGACCGAAAAGCCCGCGCTCGATCTCGTCCGGCGGGCTCTGGCGCACCTCTGGGCTGCCCGGCAGGGGCTATCCGAGCCGGAGTGGCTGGACCTTCTGGGCGAGGGGGACGAACCCCTCCCGCGCGCGCACTGGACGCCGCTTTTCCTTGCCATGGAGCCTCATCTTGTGCAGAGGGCCGGTCTGTTCACCTTCGGGCACGACTTCCTGCGGCAGGCGGCCGAAGGGGCGTTCGTATCTTCACAGAAACAGCAGAAGGCCGCCCACATTGCGGTCGCCGGCTACTTCGAGCTTCACGAACACCAGAAAGAGATGTCGCCGCGCAAGGCGGCGGAGTGGCCTCATCAGCTTTTCGCCGCCGAGGACTGGGAGCGGCTCGAGCGCTGCCTCACGGACATCCCGCTCTTCATCGCCCTGTACAACGACAGGACGAAGTGGGAATTGACCGGCTACTGGCATCCGCTGCGCAAGGCCGGCCGCGACATGGGCGCGTGCTATACAGCCGCATATGACCGCTGGTGTTCGGACCCGGCAAGAGCCGGGGACAACTTCGTGCCCGCTCAACTCGGAGCATTTCTTCTCGATAATGGTCTCTACCCGCCCGCGGAGCCGCTCCTCCGGCGCGCGCTTGAGGCGAGTGAGCGGGTGCTCGGAGCGGAGCATCCGGACACGCTTTCAAGCGTGAGCAATCTGGCCAGCTTGCTGTACTGCAAAGGGGACTACGCGGGTGCGCAGCCGCTCTTTGAGCGGGCGCTAACGGGCCTCCTGAATTCCTCCCGGGCCATGGGGTGCCCCCATCCGCGCCTGCGGGGCTCCCTCGGCAACTATGC
>JAGVUD010000539.1 GCA_019136435.1 Armatimonadota bacterium
TCGCTGTTCGCAACGTGTGCCTGCCCGCTGGCGATCGCGGACTTGAGAAGGCTCAGGAACTGCCCGGTGGGCTCCGATGCCGCCTGGTGCCCCGCCTGCTCGTCGGCCGCCCTTCCAAGCGCCCTCCGGCAGCGGCATTCCAGCGCCCGCGCCCCGGCTGCATCGAGCGCGCGCGCGTCCTGCGTGTAGCTCAGGAAGACCCGAAAACCCGTCAGAAGCCTCGCCACGATCTCCGGGGTGCGCCGCCGCTGGTTTCCCCCGTACATCTCGCCGCGAAGCTTCAGAGCCGCCGCCGACGCCTCGTCTCGCATCCGCGCCAGATCGCCTGCCAGGTACCGCAGGTAGCCCGCGAACGCTTCGGAATAGAGCCCCTCCGCGGAGTCCTGCTGGCACCCGGTCAGCCGGGTGAAGTCCACCTGTCCCGCGCCGATCTCCAGCACCAGCATCCGCGCCCGAAGCGACTCGCCCCGGGGAGTGTCCTCGCCCGTGCTCACGATCAGCCCCCGCGGGGGTTTGGCTGCCCGGATGCTGGTGTCCGAGCGCATGCGCTGGCGGCCCGACCGGTTTCCCTGAGCGCGCAGAATCCTCTCGGCCTCCCGGTGCAGCCGCTGAACGTCGGACTGCCCCCCGGAGGGCACGAAGTCGTCAATCACAAGGATCGCATCCTTCGCGGCGAACGCCAGACTCTCCAGCGAGTTCGCCGTGCTGCTCCACGACGCAGGCAGGTCTCTGGACGTGAAGCCCCGTCCCCAGAACCGCAGCACCAGCGTGCACAGTTCGCTCTTGCCGGCCTGTGTGCGCCCCACCAGGTGAATCGAGAAGTCGTTCTGAAACAGCGGCGCCGCCCATATCGCGCAGAAGAGCGGGAACGTGACGAACTCCGGCGCCGTGTCCAGGAAGCCCAGACAACAGCCAATGGACTCGCGCAGGCGCTGCCCCGCCGGAGGCTCCGGCAGGGCGTAGTGCGAAAGGGCCGGGGGCGGCGCAACCGCGACCTCCGTGCTCAGGCCGCCCGGGTGGATCGCGCCAGCGGCGTGCAGGTAGTGCCACGCCCCCTCGATCTCTCTCCAGCCCAGGTGCGTGAACACCCGCCGCTCCGGCCGTTCGGGGCTGAGGATCTGGATGGCGGCTCGCGCGTGATCGCGGATCTGCATCCCCGGATAGATGATCGCGCCCGAACCGAGGTGCTCCAGGGGCCAGTTCATCCCGGCAAACCGCGCCGCTGGAATACGGACGTCCAGCCTCCGGTTCCGCAGCGCCGCTTCCAGCCTCATGGTGCGCTCGGTCTGCTCACCGTCGTCCTCGATGATGTCCTCAACGATCCGCGCGGTGAAGTTTGTCAGGGGCGTGGACTCCGTGCCCTGGGCCGTCTGCCTTTCCCAGACTATGCCGCCCGGCGTTTCCTTATACGGACATTCGCTCTGGCCGTATCCGGGCAGGGCGCGAAGCTCCGTGGATGCGAATGAGACGAGCTTCTCGACCGTGCCGCCCGCGGCCAGCCAGTCGTCCAGCCCGGTCTTCTCGGCCGAAGGCCCGGGAGGCAGGTAGACCAGCCGCACGGATGCCTTGCGGCTCTCCAGAAACGCCTTCAGGCGCGCCATGGCACCGTGGACGGCCGGCTTCAGCATCACATCGCTGTCGAAGCAGATGTACACCTCCCGTCCGTTCAGCGCGATGTGTTCCCAGTCGGGCAGGGCGGTCTTGCCGCCCCATTCGTTCGTCCCGCGCCAGTTCCAGACGCCGAGCAGATCAATGCAGCAGAGCCCCTTGCTGACCGCCGCGTCCGCCTTGCGCACTCCTTCGGTGATGAACAGGGGCCGGGACGGGTCCTCGAGCAGTCCGCGGGCGCCCGGGGGGACATCCACCGCCATCCGCGCCTTCGCTGGCGTTTCGTACTTCAGCGGCTTGCCGTCCTTGATGCGGGGCGTGTCGGGGCGCGACTGATACAGCACAGCTTCTCCCGCGGCGTCGAACACCGGGATCAGCAGGGCCGGGACGTTGCACTGCGAGTCCGCGAACCCGAGCCGCTTCAGATCCGAGCGCGTTGTCACCGTCCTGTAGCCGCGCGCCTGGGCCACCTCGGGCGAGATCGCTGAGTCTTCGATGAGCTTGTGGTGATGGGACAGGAGCAAGGTTCGCTTACCCCTCCTTCCTGTCCGCGCCGGTGACAGCGCCGCCGGTGACGGCGCTGGTGACAGCGCCGCTCAGCATGGCCTGGAGCGCGGCTCTCGGCACCAGATAGCGCTTCCCGATTCTCACGACAGGGAGCGTTCCCTGCCGAACGGCCTCGTATGCGGTGTTGCGTCCTATCCCCAGGGCCCGGGCGGCCTCTTCCACTGTCAGCGTTTGCCTGTCCATAGCAGATCCTTCCTGTGGAACCTTGTTCCTGCCGCATAATATCAGAAAAACGCTTGACGCGCAACACGGAATAGTGCATACTA
>JAGVUD010000263.1 GCA_019136435.1 Armatimonadota bacterium
TGACGCGGATGAAGCGCGGCCAGTAGAGCCGGGCGTCGGCGATGAGGTCGCCGAAGTTGCCGGAGTTGGTTGCATAGCTGATGACCAGTTCGTCGTCCGCCGCCAGAGACGGGTGCGCCTTCGCTGCGTACGAGAACGCATCTTTGTGCCAGAGCCGGTCGGGGCATTCGAACAGCCT
The DNA here is from genome assembly GCA_019136435.1 of Armatimonadota bacterium. Taxonomy (GTDB): domain Bacteria; phylum Armatimonadota; class UBA5829; order DSUL01; family DSUL01; genus JAGVUD01. Next base: position 179 of record JAGVUD010000263.1, read on the forward strand.
GACCGGCTCTGACCATGGGCCGGTTGGCGATGGCGCGGTGCGCATGCAGATAACTCCGAAGATGCCGCCTTCGGTGTATACGGCGACATACTTCTTGAGGAGCGGCTGCCACGTGACGGAGAACTCGGAGGGGATGCCCGGGCAGACGCGCGCGCTTGCGCGGAAATCCTCGCTCCACCCGTGCCCGTTGTAGAACTGCCACGCGTCGAAGCGGACGAATTTGTCTTCGTCCACCCGCGCCACGACCATCCCGGGCGCCTGCGATGCCGGCAGTTTCCTGCTGTCCAGCCCGTACACGTAGATGCATCTGCCCTCTTTATGGATTGCCCGGCCGAATGAGATGTTGTGGCCTTGACCGTAATCGCAGAAGGGGAACTCAAGCTGCTCGATTCGCCACCTGTCCGGCGTTTCGTCCGGGTTCTTGACGCGCGCGAGGTTGGCCCCGAACCCACGGAACCCGAAAGCGCCCCCGCCGCCCGTGTTCTCGACGCGCATCAGGAAGAAGAACAGATCGTGTGCGGCCCTGACGCCCGCGAAAAGCCAGTAGTAGCCCCGGCCATCCCTCGGACGGACAAACGCGTCCGGGCCGCCGTCGGCCTTTGTTCCATAGTAGAAGGCGACCTTGCCGCCCTTCTGAATCGCGGCCGAATTGTTGACCAGGGCGGCTCCGGCACGGGCGCCGTTTTCGACGCGCCCGACGAACGAATCGCTGAACAGCCACAGGGTTCGTCCGTCGCCGAGCGGCACGGAGTAATCGCCGTCCGCGCCGATCCAGCCTTCGGTGTTCTGGAACAGGGCATCCAGTTCCGGAGCGGGCGCGACGGTGAAGCCGCCGGCGAACGCCGGGGCTGTGAGGACAAGGAGGACGGCTGCAAGTGCAACAGCGAGCATGACACACCCCTGATTCTTCCCTGCGCGCCGCGTCTCCTTCGCCCGCGCGGGGTTCGCGCCGAAGGACAAGCCGCCGCCCGCGTGTAAGATAGATGAGGGCGCGGTTGCGCGCGGGCGGCTGAGAGACAGGCCACTCTGACGCCTGCCGCCATCCCCAGAAGCATATTGCAGGAGCTATAACGCATTGACAAACCCCGAACCGGAAAGGCAGCAGGCCGCCGAAGCGGCCGCATCGGCGGCCGCAAACCAGATTGACGCGCTTGCGGACGACGCCCGGACGCTTCTGACGGAGATGATCCGGTTTCCGAGCGTCGGAGGCAAGGAGGACGAGGTCCAGGAGTTCCTGGCTTCGTGGCTGCGCGAGCACGGCATGCCCGCGGAGATGGTCGCGGCCGACCCGGACATCGAATCGGACCCGAACTACTCGCATCACTCGCTTGACGGCAGGCACGTGCCGAACCTGAAGACCTTTCTGCCTTCGCGCGGGAGCGGCAGGAGTCTCTTCGTCAACAGTCACACCGACGTCGTGCCCGCCGAGAACCCGGCAATGTTCGAGCCGGTGATAGACGGTGACACGATCAGGGGCCGCGGCGCGGCGGACGCGAAGGGGCAGGTCGTGACCTGGGTTCTGGCGATGCTCGCGATAAAGCAGGCGGGCATAACGCTGGACGGCGAGTGCGTGGGAGTGGCGGTGACGGAAGAAGAGGTGGGGGGCAACGGCGCTCTGGCGTGGGTGCGCCAGGCCGAGCCGCGCGATGCGGCGCTGGTGCTCGAGCCAACGAGTTTCGGTATCCACCCCGCGAACCGGGGCGCCATCTGGTTCAAGATCACGACGGAGGGCGTCCCCACTCACATGGGGCGCTGGTGGGAGGGGCAGAGCGCGTTCGAGAACCTCGAAGCCGTTCTGGCGGCCGTTCGTGAGTGGGATGCGCGGCTGGTGGCCGAATCGCAGGGCGTGCCGCTCTTCCCGGACAACCCGAGCCCGGTGCATGTGAACATCGGCATCGTGCGGGCGGGCGACTGGCCGGCGAAGGTTCCCGCGACCGCCGAGGCGGAAGGAGGCGTCAGCTTCCTGCCTAACAAGAACCTCGGTCAGATTCGCGAAGAGATGACGGCGGTGGTAGCCCAGGCCGCCCGGCAGCGCGGAATCACGGCCAGCGTCGTGTTCGAGAAGCTGCAGAACGAGGCGTACGCGACGCCGGAGGATCATCCGGCGGTGGCGGCGTTCCGGGACGCTTCGGTGGCCGTCCGGGGCGCGGGGGAGGTGACGGGTTTTCTGGCGTCGTGCGATGCCCGGCTGTTCTATCACCGGGGCAGGATGCCGACGATCGTTTTCGGACCGGGCGATCTGCTGATGGCGCACTCGGACATCGAGAGCATTCAGATGAGCGATATCGTGACAGCGGCGAAGATCGTCGCGCGTTTTATACTGTCCTGGTGCGGGGTGGCGCGCTGAGGGCGGACAAGGCAGGCAAGGACACAATGAAGCAACCAGTAAGAATCGGAATCGTCGGCGCGGGCATCTTCGGACTGATGCACTTTCGCACGTTCACGCAGATGGCGAAGAGAGGCGACGTGGAGCTTGTGGGCTTCGCGGAGCTCAAGGACGAGCAACGGAAGCTGCGGCAGGAGGAGTTCGGGGTTCCCGGGTTCGCCAGCCTTGGCGAGATGATCGAGAAGGCGAAGCCGGAGGCGATCACCATCGTGACCCCCGATCACACGCACCGGCCAGTTGCGCTGGAAGCGGCGGCGGCGGGCATGCACATTCTCACCGAGAAGCCGATGGACGTGACCGAAGAGGGCTGCAAGGAGATCATCGCCGCTTGCGAGAAGGCGGGCGTCTTCCTTCAGGTGGACTTTCACAAGCGCTACGACCCCGATCATCAGGCGGCGCACGAGGCGGTGAAGGCCGGAAAAGTCGGCGTTCCGCTCTATGGGCAGGCGCACATGGAAGACCGGATAGAAGTGCCGATCGAGTGGTTCCCGCAGTGGGCGCCGAACAGCTCGCCGGCGTGGTTTCTGGGGGTCCACTTCTTCGACGTAATCCGCTGGATCGTGGGGAGCGAGCCGGTTCAGGTGTTCGCGACGGGGTCGAGGAAGTACCTCAAGGAGCAGTTCGGGGTGGACACGTTCGACTGCGTGAACGCGAAGATCGACTTCGCGAACGGGTGCGCGTTCTCGTTTGACGTGTCGTGGATCATCCCGCGCGGGTTCGAGGCGGTTGTGAACCAGGGCTGCAGGATTGTGGGAACGAAGGGGCTCTTCGAGATAGACACCCAGGACCGCGGCACGAGAGCGTGCACGGACGAGACCGGCATGCGGACGTACAACAACAACTTCTTCAGGGAGTTCAAGGACAAGCAGGGCGCGACCTGGTACGGGGGGTACGGGGTCGAGAGCATCGAGGACTTTGTGTACAACGTGCAGCATGTGAAGGAGCACGGGCTGGATTCGCGCCCGGCGGGCGTCTGGGCGGGAGGCTTTGACGGACTTCAGGCGACGCGCATGGCGGTGGGCGCGCACAGGAGCATCGAGGAGAAGCGGGTTATCACCCTGTAGACACGCTGTCTCTGAGGCAAAGCGAGGGCCTGCCGCATTCCGGGACGCGCCCGGCCGGCAGGCCCTTCACTTCTTCCCCTTTTGCGGTCGCCGGGCCTGTCTGTCTTGCAGATGTCCGGTTCCCGGCTGACCGCCCTCTCAATTCGACTGCGCCGAGCATAAGTGACTCTTTGCCGAGTGGGCAAGTCAAGATTAGTGGCGAGATTATAGCGCGCGCGGGCAGGTTCAGCGGCATTCGCCGTCAAAAACAGGTACAAATACCTGCGGCTCTGCGCGGGGGGCTGTGCCGGAGCGCGCGCGCGGACTTGCTGTTCAGGAGGGTTTATGTCCGATACCGACACGATTGCGGTCTTTATTGATGCCGAGAACCTGGCCGCCTTGAGCCCCGAGGCAGGCGTGCCGTTTGACATCAAGAAACTCCTCGAGAAGCTCCGGGAAGAAGGAACAATCAGGTACGCCAAAGCCTACGGGGACTGGACGCGGCGTCCTCTTAGCCTCTATCGCAACGACTTCCAGGACAGCACGGTGGAGATGTGCATGCTCAGCACAAACTTCCGGGGCAAGAACACGGCCGACATCCAGATGGCGATGGACGCGCTGGAAATGGCCCTTCTCCCGGCTGCTCCCACCACGATGGTAATCGTTTCCGGAGACCGGGACTTCGTCCCTCTGGCGCAGAAGATCCGCCGCTACGGAATCAAGGTCATCGGCATAGGCCTTAAGGACAGTGCCAGTGACGCACTGAAGAAGCAGTGTGACCGCTACATCTACTACGATGAGCTGTTCCCCGAAGTGGATGGGACCCCGGCATCGCCGGCGGAGGAGCAGCAGAAGGGTGCCGCGGCAAAGGGCGGCCGGGCGGCAAGCGCGACCGCGGCGGCAGCGACGGCGGCGCCGGATGCGAAGCCTGTGTTCGACCTGATGGCCCGCGCCGGGCTTGCCCTGCTGGCAAGAGGCGAAGAGGTCACGGGATCGCGGCTGAACAATATGATGCGCCAGCTCGACCCGGCATACGACTTCCGCCGGTTCCGCTTCAATAGCTTCAAAACGATGGTGGAGGCCGCCGAAAAGGCCAAGTACACCAAGATGCACCCACGCGAGGGCCAGGACTTCACGGTCGAGATCTGCAAGTCGCCAGCTGCGGCACAGCCTCGCGCCGAGTTGATTGGACAGCGGAAGCCCTTCAAGGACAACGACAGGCTTCTGGACGACTACCTTCAGGTGCTTGCTGACAAGCGCGTACCCCTGCTGCCGGCTGTGACACGCACGGAAGCCGTGCAAGACCTTTGGGCGGAGTTCGCCAAACGCCCGGAAGGGATAAGCTTCGGCGAAGCGTGTGCCCTGCTCGCGACCAGGGCGCGAGAACGCGGCGTGATGCCGCCCGTCATTGCACTGGAGAAGCTTCTGGTGACGCTGGGAATCGCCGGGTGCTTCACCTATGCCTTCAGGCCTGTCGAAATCAGCGACTCCACGGTGTTTGTGCCGTCCGTCACGGCGGAGGATGCCTGCGCACAGGTGGACTACACGTACATCCGCGGAATCGTGATGGACTATCCAGACGCTCCTCTTGTGCCGGATGCCGTGGCGCAACTGCTGTACGGAGACGACGGCGAGGAGTCGCTGGCGAAGGCGAAGCGTGTCATCAGCAAGGTCACGCATCAAGCTCTTGGTAACAAGTAGCGGGACGACCGAGCCGGGCCGGACGGAGGACTTCCGGCGTGTCAGGTCGTAGGTTCCCTTATCTGAACAGCGAGGTTACAGCGATGTTACGTATCATTCTACTGCTCTGCATACTCGCCGGGTGTCAGTCGTGCGCGAAGGCGCAGGGCCCGGCGGCGCCTTCGGCGATGCGCGAGTTCCGCGCGGTCTGGGTGGCGACGGTGGCCAACATTGACTGGCCGTCGAAGCCAGGGCTGGCAACGGATGCGCAGAAGAAAGAGCTTCTTGCGATACTCGACAAATGCGTGGAGCTGAATCTCAACGCGGTCGTGTTCCAGATACGGCCGACGGCGGATGCGCTCTATAAGTCGGACCTGGAGCCCTGGTCGGAGTATCTGACGGGCAAACAGGGCAAGGCGCCCGAACCGTTCTACGACCCGCTGCAGTTCGCGGTGGACGAGGCGCATGCGCGGGGCCTGGAGATGCACGTGTGGTTCAACCCCTACCGCGCCCGGCATCCGTCCACCAAGGGCGAGAACGCGCCCAACCATGTGGTGAAGAGCCGCCCCGACCTCGCCAAGAAGTACGGCAAGCACTACTGGCTCGACCCGGGCGAGCCGGACACGCAGAAGCATTCGCTGAACGTGATTCTGGACGTGGTGAAGCGGTATGACATTGACGGGGCCCATCTGGACGACTATTTCTATCCGTACAAGGAGAATGGTCCCGACGGCAAGGTGCTGGACTTCCCGGACGAGCCCGCTTACAAGCGCTATGTCGCGGGCGGCGGCAAGCTCTCGAGGGATGACTGGCGGCGCGAAAACGTGAATGTGTTCGTCAAGGACCTCTACAATGCCATCAAGGCCGAGAAGAAGTGGGTGAAGCTGGGCATCAGCCCGTTCGGAATCGCGCGGCCCGGAAAGCCCGAGGGTATAGCCGGCTACGACCAGTACACGCAGCTCTACGCGGACGCCGAAAAGTGGCTTCGCGAGGGATGGCTGGACTACTGGACGCCTCAGCTTTACTGGCGCATTGACCAGAAGCAGCAGAGCTACCCCGTGCTGCTGAAGTGGTGGGCTTCGGTGAACACGAAGGGCCGGAACTTCTGGCCGGGCAACTTTACGGGCAAGGTGAGCGACCCTGAAGGCAGCCCGTGGAATTCTGCAGAGATCGTGAACCAGATCAAGCTCACCCGCGAGACCCCCGGCTCAACCGGCAACGTGCACTTCAGCATGCGTGCGTTTATGCAGAACCGCGGCGGCATCAGCGACGTCCTGAAGAACGGGCCGTACAAGACCCAGGCTCTGGTTCCCGCCTCGCCGTGGCTGGACAGCAAAGCGCCCGCCAAGCCCTCGGCGCGCGCCGACAAGGGCGCGCTGACCGGCGCGCTGACGATCAGTTGGAAGCCCGGCGACAGCGAAGAGCCCTGGCAGTGGGTGGTTTACACCCAGGGCAAGAGCGGCTGGACCTACAAGGTGCTTCCCGGCTCGAAGAGTTCGCTGACGCTTGCGGGAGTGAACGAGGACAGCCATCCGCAGTCGGTGATGGTGAGCGCGGTGGACCGCTGCGGAAACGAGAGCGGGAAAGCTCTCGTCAAGATGCCCTGATCAGCCATTGCCTCGCGCTTCGCGGGCTGCGTCCAGCAGGCTTCGCGGAAGCGCGAACTGGACGTCCTCGGTAACGCCGGGGAGCGTCTCGACTGAAGTCGCGCCCTGCGCCCGGAGCCGGTTCACTGTTTCGTGAACCAGAGCTTCGGGCGTTGAGGCGCCCGCGGTAATACCCACACACGCCGCCCCTTCCAGCCAGTCCGGATTGATCTCCGACGCGTTGTCAACGCGGTAGCCCTTCGCGCCCTGCTTCACGGCGACCTCGCACAGTCGCACGGAGTTGGAACTGTTGGCGGACCCGAGCACCAGAATGACGTCCGCCATCCGCGCGAGGTCTTTGACCGCGTTCTGGCGGTGCTGGGTGGCGAAGCAAATGTCATCTTTCGGCGGCGCGATGATTGCGGGGAAGCGCTCCCTGAGGAGGGCGACGATTCCGGCGGTCTCGTCCACGCTGAGGGTGGTCTGGGTGAGGTACGCCAGGCGCTGGGTCTGCGGAGGGTTAACGAGGGCGGCTTCGGCGGCCGACCCGACGAGCATGACCCTGCCCGGCGCCTCGCCCATGGTGCCGACGACCTCGTCGTGGCCCGCGTGGCCGATCAGAATGATGTCGTACCCCTCTCTGACAAGCCGCAGGACTTCGAGATGGACTTTCGTGACCAGAGGACAGGTTGCGTCAATGATGCGCAGGCTGCGCGAGCGGGCTTCTTCGCGAACGGCCGGAGACACGCCGTGCGCGCTGAAGACGACCACGGACTCCGGCGGGACCTCGTCCAAAGAGTCCACGAAGATGACGCCCCTGTTTTGGAAGCCCTCGACGACATAGCGGTTGTGGACGATCTGCTTGCGCACGTACACAGGGGGGTGATACACCTCGAGCGCGATGTCCACGATCTCGATGGCGCGCTCGACCCCCGCGCAGAAACCCCGCGGAGAAGCGAGCAGAACTTTGAACGAGCGGTCTTCGGCCATCTGAACAGTGCCTTCGCGGGCGTCACGCCCGGAGATCACTGAGAGGATAGCACAGTTCAGCGCGTCTTTCGCGCGATGGCGATCATCTGGATGGACGTGTCGTCCGCCTCGTCTCCCTCGTAGTCGCCCAGGAGTTCCAGCAGTTCGAAGCCCTCGCTTTCGAGGAGAAGGCGAAGCTCGTTCGGGTGCAGCCAGGAGTACGTCCACTCCTGCACGAAGATGTCCGGCTGGCGGCCCTGGTGGAAGACGATGGTGAACGCGTTGACGTGGCTCTGCCCGGTGAAGTGGTCGTCGCGCGACTGGGCGCCGTAGAGCAGCAGCCGCCCCGTTTCCGGGTCGGCCAGCGAGGTCAGGTAGGGCTCGGTCGCGCTCGGGTTGGGCTTGGGCACGAAGACGTCCAGCCACAGGCGGCCGCCCTCGGCGAGGTTCTCGCGAACGGCCGCGAGCGCCTCGCGCTGAGCGCCGAGCGACCCCAGATAGAGGAACGTGTTCGTGGAGCAGACGGCCAGGCGCGCGGGAGCGGGAATCCGGAAAGAGCGAAGGTCGGCCTGAATCTGAGTCAGGCGCTTCTCCGCGCCGCCGCCGAGGGCGCTCGCCTTCAGGGAGAGCATCTCCTGCATGCGCGGGTCGCTGTCGAGGGCGATCACTTCGTGACCAGCCCGCAGCAGCGGAATGGTGAGACGCCCCGTGCCCGAGCCGAGATCGAGGATCGGCCCCCCGGCCTGCGCAGCGAGGCTCAGGATATGGGGAATGTCGTCCTCGAAGTCGCCCTCCATCAGGTCATAGACTTCGGGCACCCACCCGCCGAACCCACGCCGGACATCGGCGAAGCCGGACTCCGCGAGGTCGAAGAACACGTCGAAGAACTCCGGATTCCCGGCTGTGTCAGGGGTCATGGGGTACTCTCCAGAAGCTCCACGACGAGAATGTCGTAGAGGTCGAGGCGCGGCAGGAGTATGTCCGCGCCGTTTTTGCTGATGTCGGCCCTCAGCCCTGCGGCCCCGCGAAGGGACCGGACAGAGCGGATGCCGGCCTTCTCGACGCGCATGCGCAGGCCGTGGACGGGAATGGAATGATACATCGGACGCTGCATGTCGCCGGTGTTGTTGACGAGATGGATGAGCAGGCGCGGCGGGTCGCTCTGCGCGCGCACCTCCATCTGCACCGTGGGAGGCGCCTCGATTGTGACGGGGAACTGCTGCCGGCACGCCCAGCGCACCGCCGAGGACATCAGCAGCTCGTGCTCCTGCATCTTGTAGCGGGCGTAGAACTCGGCGGTCAGGCTGGGGAAGAAGACCGTGCGGCCCGCCGCGGACTCGCCGGCTATGAGAGCGGGATGGCACGACTCGCCCTTCGGAGCGGCGTAGAGGCGGCCGGTTGGCTCCAGATAGACGGCGGGCGTCTCCGCCCCCGGCGCGGCGGTGACCTTCAGGCTGTACGGAGGCCGCGCGATCAGCTGGCCCGCGGCGAAACCGTCCGTGACTGCGTGGGCGCCCGCGACGCGGATATACTCCTCGCCGTAGGCGGGCGGCATCGCGCCGTTCAGACTGGCCACCCCGAACAACTCCGCGAGCGGACTCGTTCCGCGACTGCGGCCGCGCTCGTCATAGCAGCCGGCCTCGAACTCGCCAATCAGCCCCCGGCCGGACTGAACGAACCGCCGAATCGCGCGGGCCTGTTCGCCGGACAGGCAGGCGGCATTGCCGATGATGAGCACGTCGTAATCGGCGAGTCCTTCGTCCGTTACGCCGCTGTCGAGGAGGACATCGAACGGGATGTGCTGGCGCGTGAGGGCGTTGAACCAGCCCAGATAGCTGTTGCCGCAGATGCCGTCGCAGGTCTCCTTGCGGCGGCGCAGATCCTCCGGCGCGGGGCCGGAGCGCGTGGACGCGATGAGGTCGCGCTCCTCGACCGCGCCCTGCCCGGCGTACATCTCCGCAAGCTCCGAGATATAGTACGTGGCGGTCTGGCGCGAATAGAGAAGCGCCACCTTCGCAGTCGAGCGCGAGTCTGTGAAGAACTCCTCGTTGTCCTCGATGAACGCGCTGACATCGCGCACGCCCCGCACGGCGAGATCGCGGCTGTGGTCGAGCGCGTAATCGAACACGGCGAACCACGGGTTTGCGCCGCAGGCGGCGGTCTGGGCGATGGCAAGGGCGGTTTCGACGGGCGGCAGCGGAATGTAGTGCCACGCCCCCAGCGCATGGTGGCTGAAGACGACCGAGGGCTTGTTGCCAGCCATCAGGTGCTTCGCGGCGGTCGCCCAGAAGAACAGCGGCCGGTCGCCCTGCCCCGGGTGCAGGAACGCCTCCGCGCCGTTGAAGTCCTGGTGCGGGCCGACCTTCTCGATGTCGCGCGCCACGCGCCACGCCCCGGCATGCCAGCTTCCTGCGTTGAGGAACACCACCGCATCCGGGTTCACCTCGCGCGCCGCCGAGCGGCAATCCGCCAGAAACGCGGCCATGGACTCCTCGCGGAACTCGACGAAGTCCTTCCAGAGTTCACTGCCCCAGTCTTCTTCTGGCGGAATGGGGCTGCCCGTGCGTTCGTGAAAGAGATTCCGGCAGCTTTCGCAGTGGCAGCAGCCGGGGAAGACGACGGGGCCGTCGAGGAACACCCCGTCGATGCCCGTGCGCATGGCCTCGGCGACCATATCGCACGCCCACTGCCGCCAGGGCGAGTTGACGCAGAGGGTGGTTCCGCCGCCGTAGAGCGGATGCACCCGGCCGTACGGCTCGCCGCTGGCTGTGATCTGCTCCCAATCCGGATGTTCCGCAGCGAAATCGTACGAGAACCAGTGCATGTTGAGATACGCGAGCACCCGGATCCCGTGATTTCGGGCGTGTGGCAGGTAGGCGCGGACCAGGTCGAAATCCCCCAGAGGAGCGTACTTCTCGAACTTCGGGGTGTTGAACGTCGTCAGATGCCCCAGTCCGGGCGCGATGCCGGGTGTGCCGATGACCCACTCGCAGTTGATATGCCAGTCTTCGCGCTTGCTCCGCGCGAGGGCGTCCAGATCTTCGTAGCGCACACGCGCGAGCCGGTCAACGTAGTCGAGGCGCATCATGCGCACCGGGCGCTCGTGCCAGGGGATTGCTTTCGAGTTGGGCATAGTGCCTGCTAGTTCCCCGTCCGTCGCCGTTTCGCCTGCGGCTGAAGTCAACCGGAGCCGTTCGCCTGCTGGCGGCCGACAAGAGACAGCACGACAGACGCCAGCACGAAGACGCCTCCGACTGCCGTTCCGCGCGAGGGCATTTCGCCCACGAACAGCGCCACCCACAGCGGGTTCAGAACGGGCTCGATGAGCGTGATGAGACTCGCGGTGAGGGCGCGGGTGGTGCGCAGCCCGCGCTGATAGCACCAGTATCCGCCCGCGAGCTGCCCCACCCCGAGCCAGATGAGCACCAGCCAGGCAAGCGCAGGGTCGTGCCCCGGCATTCCCACCTGTCCGGCGCTGCGGATAAGCAGCGGCAGCCCGATGACAGACGCCAGCAGGTTGCCGTGAAAGAGCGAGATGACCGGCGCGGACTCGCGGGCGGGCCCGAGCGCCATCTCGCGCAGGAACAGCGTCACCAGTGCGTATCCGAGGCCCGAAGCGAGCGCCATCGTGTCGCCGATGAGCTTCGTGCCCCACGAGCCGTTGGCGGCAAACAGGCTCAGGCTTTCGCCCATGCACAGAAGCACCCCTGCCACCCCGAGTGCTACAGCAACAAGTTCGCTTGGGCGGGGACGCTCGCCCAGCACCAGCCATCCCAGAACGGCGATCCAGATGAGGGAAGTGTACTGGAGAATGATGGCGTTGGCGGCCGTGGTGAAGCCGATGGATGCGACGTACAGGCTGACGCAGGCGCAGTACGCGGCCGCGCCCGCCCACGGCCAGACGCCCGAACCGCGCGGCGGCATCACGCGCCCCTTCAGCAGGATGAAGAAGAACACCGCGCTGATTGCCGAGCGCCCGCCGCTGACAGCCAGCGGCGAGAAGCCGCTGAGCGTCTTGATGCCCGCGCCGCCCGTGCTCCACAGCAGGCCGGCCAGCAAAAGGAAGGCTACGCCCGCGGCCGACTGACGGCGCGAGAGGCTGGTTGCGTTCGTGGTCTGGTCAGTAACGTCCGTGTCCCCCGATCATTGCGCCCTGATGATACGCCAAACAGCCGCCGAATTGCAGGGTATGGGGTGACATTGCGCCAGGACGGGGGGGCGTGAGCCATCTCACGCCCCATCGTAGTGCGCGAGGACGGGGGGGCGTGAGCCATGAGGCTGGGTCAAAATGGTTCTGCCCGGAGGGCTTACGGACTGGCGGGGCAGAGGCGTGACTGGCGTTGGGACGGTCTGCGGGACGGATAGAACCTGAACGCG
>JAGVUD010000048.1 GCA_019136435.1 Armatimonadota bacterium
ATCCGCCGCGGCGGCCGGAGCGGCGGCGGCGGCCACCGGCATCGCGGAGACGCCAAACTCATCCTGAAGAGCCTTCACGAACTCGTTGAGCTCGATGACGGTCATACCCTTAACTGTCTCTACCAGTTCAGCAATGTTTGCCAATTCTCTACCTCTCGAATCAATGAATCAGCCCCGGCCCGGCGCAGGCGCGCCGCGGAGCAGTTGAGTTTTCTGCTTCTCAGGCGGCCTTCTGGTCCGCGACGCCCTGAAGCGTCCAGACCAGGCTGCCCAGCATAGTCTGCAGTGTTCCCGCCAGACCGGAGATCGGGGCCTGAAGGCCGCCGACCACCTGCGCAATGAGCACCTCACGCGGCGGCAGCTTAGCAAGCGCGGTCACCTGGGCCGCGTCGTACGCTACACCCTCGACCACGCCGCTCTTGATTGTCATGGGGCTGCGTGCCTCGCGGATGTAATCCGCAAGCAGCCGCGCAGGCGCAATCGAATCCTCCGTGCCGAACGCCGCCGCCGTGGGGCCTTCCAGCGCCTGCACGATGTCCGCCAGGCTCGTGCCCTCGGCCGCGCGGCGCAGCAGCGTGTTCTTCACAACCGTGAACACCACGTTCTCGGGCCGCAGCTTTGCGCGAAGCGCGTTGAAGTCCTTCATCGTCAGCCCGCGGTAGTCAGCGAGCACCACCGCATTCGACGAGCGGACCAACTCAGCCAGTCGGGCCACGTTCTCTTCTTTTCTTGGCGTTGCCATATTCTCGTATCACCTCCTCCCACGCCCGTGTTGATTCCGGACGGCCATCGGGCCGCCCGGGGCGCGCACGAAAAAAGCCCCGGCAGGGCCATCATCTGGCCCTCTGCCGAGGCGCGCCCAACACGGTCGCAGGAGAGATTCCCTGGTTCGAGGTCAACTCTTATGCGAACGCTCGTGAACGCCTCGGCGGGCCGGGCCGCGGCATAAAGCGGCCCGCTTAAGCTCCGAACTGCCCCGGAGCGCCTGCTGTCTCAGGCTCTTTTGCGTACGAATTCTATTGTCAAAAGCGGCGCTTACACGCCGCACTCCACAGCCGCAAAAGCGGCGCTTACACGCAGCACTCCATAGCCGCAAAAGCGGCGCTTACACGCCGCACTCCATAGCCGCAAAAGCGGCGCTTGCGCGCCGCGGTCCGAAGCTAGCGGCTCTTCTCGGCGAGCGCCTGCGCCCGCTGAGTGTCCACCTGGAAGCCCGGCCCCATGGTGGATGAAACAGTGATCTTCTTGATATACCGGCCCTTGGCCGCGGACGGCTTGGCCTTGATGAGCGCTGCCATCAGGGCGCTGAAGTTCGCCATCAGATCGTCCGTGCTGAACGAAGCCTTTCCGATGCCCAGATGGACGATTCCGGCCTTCTCGACGCGATACTCGACGCGTGTCGCCTTCTTGATGTCATTGACAACCTTCGAGACATCCATCGAAACCGTTCCGGCTTTCTGGTTCGGCATCTTCGGGCCGAGCAGACGGCCCAGCCGGGTCACGATACCCATCACGTCCGGCGTGGCGACGCAGACGTCAAAGTCGCGCCAGCCGCCCTGGATCTTCGCGACCAGTTCCTCGGCCCCCACAAAATCCGCGCCCGCTTCCTCGGCCGCGGTAGCCTGATCGCCCTTCGCGAAGACGATCACCGTGCGCTTCTTACCCGTGCCCGCCGGCAGCGTCGTGGTGCCGCGCACCATCTGGTCGCCGTGCCGCGGGTCCACGCCGAGATTCACGGCAACGTCAATGCTCTCGTCGAACTTGACGCTGCAGGTCTTGCGGACAGCCTCGATGGCATCCTGCGGATCCATGAGCTGACCCGGCTCGACGCCGGCGGCCTTCAGAGCCTCTCGATATCTTTCGCTGTGCTTTGCCATTGAGATTGCCTCCCGTCAGTCCACGATCTCGATGCCCGCCGAGCGGGCCGTGCCTGCGATCACCTTCATCGCGCCTTCGATGTCCACGCTGTTGAGGTCGGGCATCTTCAGGCGGGCGATCTCCTCGAGTTGCTTGCGCGTCACCGAGCCAACCTTCTCTCGATTCGGGACTCCGGAAGCCTTGGCAATACCGGCAGCCTTCTTCAGCAACTCGCCGGCGGGAGGGGTCTTCAGAACATACGTGAAGGAGCGGTCCTCGAAAACCGTAATCTCAACGGGAACGATGGTGCCGGTCTGCGGCGCCGTGCGCTCGTTGTAGCTCTTGATGAACTCCATCATGTTGATCCCGTACTGCCCCAGCGCGGGACCAACAGGCGGCGCGGGCGTCGCCTTTCCGGCGGGGATCTGAAGTTTGACGATCCCCAGCACTTTCTTAGCCATTGTCTATCCTTTCGACTGTATGAGTCTCCCACACACCCGCCGGTTCGCGGGCAGCGTGGTGTTGATTTCTCCCGCCGGAGCGGGAGCCCGCCAGAGCGGGAGCCCGCCGG
>JAGVUD010000049.1 GCA_019136435.1 Armatimonadota bacterium
CATTAACTGGTGCATCTCCTTGATAAAAGAGGTGCTGACCTGGCGATCGTTCTTTACAAAGTCAAAAAGCCACTCAACCACCTGATGCTGATCCTGGATTAGCCGCAGTACGTAGTTTCGGTCCTGATCGGTCGATCCGTGCGGTAACAGGCTTGCCTGTAAGCCCTGCTCAACGAGCAATCGACTAACGCCTTGATCAATGGTGTAAAGTTTCTCGAGTACACCCGTCTCGATGGCCCATTCCCGGGCCAAGCGTGCGTTGAAATCCTTCAGAGCTTGGCTGTCCCTGAGCGCGGCCGCCTGTTCTAACCAAACATCGCGCAGCGTTCCAAGCTCGGGATTGACCAAATCCTGCCAGTTATCCGGAATGTCAGAGACGGATTGCCATCGAACGGTGGTGGGCATTTTCGTGCTCTCAAGTGTCTTAAAGACGCCAAACGCGCTAACAGGCAAAGCGTATTGCCACATCCTCTAGACGGCAAGTGCAGTGGGGGCAATGAGACGGTCGTCTCGAGTCAATTCGGAGCTTGCGAGACGTGCTGTTAGACTGACAACCACTTCAGAGAGCGAGGTGCTTGTGTCCAGAGTCTCCGAAATCTCCCGCCAATATCACGCCGCCCTGACGGCCAGTCAGGCCGAGTACGAAGCCCTGTCAGCGGATCGCCGAGACTCAACAGAAGAGTTCTACGACGAGTTCTTTCGAAACCTCGTTTGGGACTTCAGCGAACGCTTCCGAGACGAGCGTCTGAGGGCACGCCTACAGGAGCGTATTGAGAGGGTCATAGGTACTTCGACGCTCCAGTTCGTCGCCATCGATGGTTCCTGCCGACGAGAGATCGGGAATAGGACGTTCAAAGCCCATGTTACCGGCAGTGTAGCGGCCCGCCGCAGTGCCAGCGACCCGCGGCAACCGTGGCCGATGGGTCGGGATGGGTCTGGCCGCCGGTTGCGCTGCGGGAAGTCTTGACGTGAGGGTGGGATTCTCGCGGTGCGGGAGGTCGAGGACACAGCCGCCCGCGCCGCGCCCGGATCCCAGGCGCGTGACACGGGCGTGACACGGCTTCAGTTGAGATCGAACTGCCCCTGCCCGGGCGGTGCGCGGGCGCGGTGGGCCGTGTCGGCATCAGCCGGCGTGCGGCCCGCCCCCTCCCGCTCCTGCAGGTGCGCCAGAATCTTCCCGATGACTGCCGGGTCTTCCACGCTGGCGATGATCTTCACCTTCCCGCCGCAGCGCTCGCAGGTGTCGATGTCGATGCGGAATACCCGCTTCAGCCGCTGCGCCCAGCTCATCGCCCGATGCCGCTCGGCGGGGCTGCGCTCGACAACGCCGGTGCTTCTCCCCCGCCCCGCCGGGGTGACCTGGGCGCGCAGCGCGCTGTGGGGCGCGAAGACCCCGTGAAAGCGGGTCAGGTGCACCCGGGGCTTGGGCACCAGTGCGGCCAGGCGCGCGATAAAGTCCAGCGGCTCGAAGATCACGTGCGTGGTGCCATCGCGGTACGGCGTCTTGAGCGTGTAGCGCACCAGGCCCTGAGCGGTGAGCGCGAGGCGCCCGGTGGCCACCGCGGGCCGCGCGATGTAGCGGCACAGCCGCTCGACCTTGTCGCGTTGATGAGCCGCAGCGGCCACACCGGCGTGTAACGACAAATCGGCAGGATTGCCGATTTGCACGCCCGAAGGGCGCCCCGCAGGGGTGCGGCACAGGAATGTGCCGCATGAAAAGCCCGAGTGCTTCGCCAGCCGCTCATCCCCGGCCGGCGCTGAGGTAACTCCCCTCCGCATCGCGCACCACCAGCCCCCGCCGCTCCAGGTGCCGGGCAACGCGCGTGACGATCTGGCCGAGCAGCGTATCGAGTTCCGCCGCTGTGGGTGGTGCCACGCGCCGGAAGCGTGGCCCGGCCGCGGTCAGCTCATAGACGCCGGGGCCCCGGCCGGGCCCGGAGGCTCCCGAAGGCTTTGAAAATGCGGGAGAAAACGACGGTCTATAAAGCGGACCTGATTGGGGCTGATCGACGCCGTTGATACGCTGTAAGTCAATGATCTATATTGGCGTATGGAAATACTTGAACCGGACAAAAAAGCGGACATAAAAGCGGCAGCAGACCGGGGCGAGAACGTCTCGGAAATGGAGCCGCTGCTGATCCGGGAGGATTCCCGCCATCGGGCCGGACTCACGGACCTGGCTCTGGAGCTTGCACAGAAGAGCGCAGGCTTACGGCGTTCCCTGCCGGAAAGTCTGGTCTCCTCACTGGCCGATCTGGTCCGGTCGATGAATTGCTACTACAGCAATCTCATCGAAGGACACGACACGCATCCGGTCGACATCGAGCGGGCGCTGCGCGGGGACTACAGCAAGGACGCCAAGAAGCGTGACCTTCAGCTGGAGGCCAAAGCCCACATCGAGGTGCAGCGCT
>JAGVUD010000102.1 GCA_019136435.1 Armatimonadota bacterium
TTCTGCTCCTCCAGGGCCCTGCGCGCCTGACTGAGTGCCAGATGCGTCTCTACGCGCGCGAGAACGATCGGCGGCGAGACGGGCTTGGCGATATAGTCAACGGCGCCGAGCCGGAGGCCCGCTTCCTCGTCTTCGACTTCGGACTTCGCCGTGACGAAGATGACAGGAATCCCGGCGGTTGCTTCGTCAGCCTTCAGCCTTCGGCACACCTCACGACCGTCCATCTCCGGCATCATGATGTCGAGCAGTATCAGGTCCGGACGGGGCGTTGCGTGCGCGATTTCCAGAGCTCGCTCTCCGCTCGTTGCGACACGCACCCTGTAGCGGCCCTTCAGCACCTCCCGTAGAATGGCGATATTCGCCGGGGTGTCGTCAACCACCAGAATCGAACTGCTATCCACCTCTCCCATGGTCACCTCTCATTTGTACCCGGCGATAATCCTCAGCGCCTGCTGAAAGTCATAGCTGTCCAGACCCCTCTGGATCTCGTCGAAGGCGTCTTCGCCCAGCGCATTTCTGAGCAGCGCCTCGTTCTCGTCGAAAAAGTCCGAAGCTTCCGCATCGCTGTCCTCACACAGCCCCCTCAGGCGATCAAGCGTCTCCCGAACCAGTGATTCGTCAGCCGGCCCACTCTCAACGGACTCGCGGGCCGGGCTTTCCGGCAACTGCTCAATCGAGTCGCAAAGCGAGGCGAGCGGGGCGCCCAGTTGCTCGATCAGCGAGATCAGTTCTTCGAGCGGGCGGCGCTCTTTGCAGGCTGCCTCGACACTGGCCGCCGCCGTCTGGACATCCCGCGCCCCGATGTTGCCCGAGACGCCCTTCAGCGTGTGGGCGAGGCGCTCGGCCAGGTCCCAGTCGCCAGCCTCCATCGCCGCGGTGATGTCGCGGGGGGCCGAGCGCTGCCCCGCGGCGTACTTCTTCAGCAGGCGCCGATACAGGCTGCGATTGCCTGCCGCCCGTCGCAGACCGGCAGGCACGTCGAGTCCCCTGATGTCCCCGGGCAAGGGGGGCTGGCTCACCGCGGGCTGGCCGACATTCGGCGACTCCCCGGGGGATTCGCCCAGACCGGGCCGCGGCCTGATCCACCGGGCGAGCGTGCGCCACAGCGCCTCGGGGTCGATCGGCTTGGCCAGGTGGTCGTTCATGCCCGCATCGAGGCAGTTGTCGCGATCCTCCTCGAGCGCGCTTGCGGTCATCGCCACGATCGGCAGCTTCGCAAGTGCCGGGTCGTTGCGAATCTCGCGGGTGGCCGTCAGGCCGTCCATGACGGGCATCTGCATGTCCATCAGGACAAGGTCGTACGGCCGCGCGGCGAGTAGTTCCAGAGCAATCGTGCCGTTCTCAGCCAGATCCACTGTGAATCCCGCCTGCCGCAGGAGTTCCATCGCCACCTGCTGATTGATCTCGTTGTCCTCCACAAGCAGAATCCGCGCGCCAAGCACGGGAGACAGGAGCGACGATTCGACCCGGACCGGCCCTGTTGACCCGGCCCCGTCCACGGGGCTGATTCCGAGCGCGCCGATGATCGCATCGAACAACTGGGATGCTGTGACTGGTTTAAGGAGCACGCGCTCGATGGCGGAAGACTCGGCCTGCCGGAAGACCTCCTCACGCCCGTGAGCCGTCACGAGTATAACGTGCGGGGGTTCGGCCAGACCCATATCACGGATCCTGCTCGCAGCTTCTATGCCGTCCATTCCCGGCATCTGCCAGTCCATAAGGACTATGTCGAGAGCCGGGTCTGCGTGACGAAGCGCTGCGATGGCTTCGGCGCCGCTTGACACGGCCGTAACATCGAAGCTCATGCCCTCAAGAAGGTCGCTCAGCACGGCTCGAGCGTTCTCGTTGTCATCAACCACCAGCGCCTTGCGGCCGCGGATGTCGGGGTGCGGGACCAGCGCGCTGCGCTGCTTCTCGCTCTTTCCGAGAACCGCCGTGAACCAGAATGTTGAGCCCTTGCCCGGCACGCTCTCGACACCTACCTCGCCGCCCATCAGTTCGGCAAGGTTCTTGCTGATGGCCAGCCCCAGACCTGTGCCGCCATACTTGCGCGTGGTGGAGGTATCGGCCTGCTGGAAGCTTCTGAACAGCCGGCTCTGTTGCTCGCCGGTCATTCCGATGCCAGTGTCTCTCACCGCGAAGCGCAGCTTCACGCTGTCGGCAAGGTCCTGGTCCAAAGTCACCCTGATATCAATCTCTCCGGCCTCGGTGAACTTGACCGCGTTGTTCGCGTAGTTGATCAGCACCTGACCCAATCGAAGAGGATCGCCAACAAGTGTTCGGGGCACCCGCGGGCTGATGTCGAAAACCAGCTCGAGCCCCTTTGCGGCCGCTTTCGCGGCGGTAAGGTCGGCTACGTTCTCGAGAACTCTGTCGAGTTCGAAGTCGAGCGCTTCGACCGCCA
>JAGVUD010000140.1 GCA_019136435.1 Armatimonadota bacterium
CCGTGAAAGAAGCCGCCGTCGCGTACCTCCAGCAGAAGATGGACGTCGCCACCCTCGGCCGGGTCTATCCCTTTGTCCCCGTCGTGGCGCGGGTCGCGGCGGCCCAGCGCTTCATGCACTGGGAACTCGAGTTCGCACAGATCTACGCCGACCGCGGCGGCTTCGATATCATCCTCGGGAACCCCCCGTGGGTGCAGGTGGAGTTCGACGAAGCGGGCATCCTCTCAGAATACGACCCGCATATCGCCATCCGTAAGATGGCGTCCGACCAAACCTCGAAATTTCGCGACAGCGTATTCGATCGCAAGCCTGCGGGAGCATTCCCAATTTGTGTCCCGAAAATAGGGGTTGCGGACGTTCATTTTTTTTGGCATGATTCCTGTAGCCATATAACGGCTATAGGAAAGGCACAAAATGCATCTGAAGACGGCGACGGAATTGAAGGCGGAACTCGCAGCGCTGGGGCCGGTCCTGCCCGGAAGCATCAGCAGGCAATGGAACGTGTGCGGCAAGCCGGGGTGCCGGTGCAAGGATCCGAAGCGCCCCCGTCGGCACGGGCCGTACTACCAGTTGAGTTTCACCGTGGCCGGGCGAAGCTCGACCTTGTTTCTGAAACCGGATGAACTGGTCGCGGCGCGGCAGTATCTGCGACGCTATCGCCGCTTCCGTGAACTGAACGCGCAGTTGGTCGCGGCGTACGTGGCGCAGGCACGGCTCGGCGGGGTGGTGTCCCTGGAGCAGGGGGTTGAGTAGCGGCTCCGCGGACGCCGCGGCGGCGCATCGGGACAACTTGCGGCGTGAAGTGGAGGCTTGCCTCGCCGCCGTGCAAGCCTTTCGATCTCAGTCGTCACATACGGCCTGTGCCGTAGATCTGGCAGAGGCGGAGCAGGATTGCTCCCGGCGCTGCGATGCGCTGTTCGCCGCGCTGATGGGGGAACGGACCCAGGCGGCCCTTGACGGCCCTGCCGTGCGGGAAACGGCGCATACGTTGGCACGTAAAGCCCCCAAGCGCCTGAAAGCGGCCGGCGAGCGGCAGGTGTGCGTCCAGTTCCAGCGCGGCAGCTCCGTGCCGCTGCGAACCACCTACTACCGTCGGCGTCAAGGCGACGCTCGGCATCGCGAAAAGGGGTTGTTTCCCGCTTTCGCGGTGCTGGGCATCCACGAGCATGCATCCCCGGCCGCCGCGGCGCAGATGGCCCGCAGCGCCTGCGCGGTCGCCTCCCTGGAAGAGGCCGCCGCCTGGCTGCGCGACACCGGCGGACTGGCGGTGGACATCAAGACCCTGCGCCGGGTGACGCGCCGCTTCGGAAAGCGCGCCCGTTGCGCGTTGCCGGGCAACCTTCAAACCCTGCAGGTCGGCGGGGAAGGCCGCAGCGTGGTCGTCTCCGTGGACGGTGGACGCGTGCGCGTGCGCCGCGACAAGGCCGGCGCGCGCACGCCCAAGGGCCGCCGGCGCTACCACACCGACTGGCGCGAACCGCTGTTGCTGCACATCTACGTCCTCGGTCCCGACGGCCGTCTGGACCGCACCTTCACGCCGCTGATCGACGGCACGCTGGGCGGGGCCGATGCGCTTTTCGATATGCTCCGACTCTATCTGCCGCTGTTCAACGCGCTGCAACCCAGCCGTGTCCTGCTGATCGCCGACGGTGCCCCGTGGATCTGGAAGCGCTTCACGGCCTTGATCGAACAGGGGGCCATCGCCTGTCCCCATCCGGTCATCCAGCTGATCGACTTCTACCACGCCGTCGAGCACCTCGGGACCTTTGCCGAGGCCTGCACGTTCTGGCCGCGCGCACGGCGCACCCGGTGGCGCAACCACGCCCGCCAGTTGTTGCGCGCCGGGAAGATCGAGACCGTGCTGAATGAAATGCAGACGCTGCTTGGCCGCCGCCCACGCTCGGACGCGCTGAAGAAGGACCGCCATTACTTCCTTCGCAACCGCCACCGTTTCAGCTACGCCTGGGCGCGCCGCCTGCACCTGCCGATCGGCAGCGGCCCCATGGAAAGCGCGATCCGCCGCGTCATCAACCTTCGCCTCAAGGGCCCCGGCATCTTCTGGCATGAAGAAACCGCCGAGGCCATGCTCATGATCCGATCCTACTACAAGGCCCAGCGCTGGAATGAACTCGCACAACTGGCTTGCGCCGCCCCAATAGAAGCCTTACAATGAGTCACAAATTGGGAATGCTCCCTTCAGAGGGTGATCCACGAGGGTGTAGTTATCTGAAACCTCGCACGTGTAGTGCGAACAAGGCGGCGAGGACGTTATGGATATGTGCAAGGTTCCTCTGTACTTCACCGACCACCCGGAAAGACGACGAGGTGGTATTGTTGTCTGTGGACTGAACTGGGGTGTTGACGAGAAGCATCCGCAGAAACTCGACGAAGTGCATGTTGCCG
>JAGVUD010000003.1 GCA_019136435.1 Armatimonadota bacterium
GCCCGCATCGCCATCGCCCCCATAGCGTAGCTGCTGCCCTCCCCCCAGGCCATGAAGGGGTCGAGGACGGGGACGCGGATGGGGAGCTGCATGAAGGTGAACGTGCCGGTCATGGTGGCGACGATGAACGTGCAGAAGCAGTCGCACCCCTGGAAGTCCGGCCACAGTTCGGGCTTGGCGCCGTCGGCAAACCAGTTCGCCAGGTACAGCCCCTTCTCATGGTCGCCAACCCACGCGCACACCTCCCCGGTGCGGAGTTTGCGCATCTTGCAGATGCACACCCTCTGGTCACCGAAAAGCGCCTGCCGGTCGGCGGCAAGAGACTTGCCATCCCATGCCACAACACTCATGCCCTACCTCGTCAGGATGACCGGAACCAACTCCACGAACTCCAACTCGTCGAAGTCCCGCACGGCAACGGTGAAGCGCCGGCCCTGTATGCTGGACGACACAAAGGCGTTTCCGCGGGCGTCCAGCAGGTACGTCTCCCCGCCGTTCTCGCTGTCCACCTTCAACGCCGGATGCGTGCCGATGACCCCCAGCGTGGCCTTGCGCACCCGCTTGTTCCTCAGCGTGCCGAAGTGCTGCGCCCCCCACTGGTAGGTCGTATGTATCTCCGCGCCGTTGTCCGTATCCCCAGTCAGCTTGTAGATGGCGGTGGCGTCGGCGGCGTAGGTCTCGCCATTCCACCGGCAGTACGAGCGGAAGTCGAACTCGCTGTAGACGCTCGGCTCGAAGGTCGAGCCGTTCAGCGCCACGCACAGCCAGACCGAATCGCCAAGGGTGATCTCAAACCCCACCCCCAGGCCCTCATCAACCGCCCCCTGCACAATCGCCATGCAGGTAGCCACAATCTCAAACTGCATGGCCTCTGACAAGGTGGGGAGTATCTTCAGGTTCGGCGCCAGGGCGTCGGCCATCGCCACGGCCTCCGACACCTGGCACATGTGCCAGAACGCGAGGACGGCGGCTGCGTCCGTCGCCGTGCAGCCCTCGCTGATCGCCAGCCCCCAGGCGGCCAGGTTGCCGTCGCCGAAGCCCAGCGTCTCCGCGTGCGTCGCCGCACCCTCATACTTGGACAGCATGGTCGCGGCCAGCGTCATGCCCTCGGCCATGATGACGCCAAGGGCAATCGTGTGGGCATCGGCCAGCCCCACGGTCTCCGCAAGCACCTTGGCGAACGCGGCCACGGGGTCGTCGGTGGCGGCAATCCGCTCGGCCAGGGTCGAGGCAAGCTCACCCAATGCGCTGTGCAGGGCCACGACGCGCATCGCCTCGGCCATTGTGAACCCCAGGCCGAAAGTGACAACATCGGCCCCTCCAAGCGACTCCCCAAGCGTCGGGGAAATGGTGAGGATGGGGGCCTGCCCATCCAGGCATTGCGAGGTTTCGGCCAGTGCCACCCCGGCGGAGAGGTTCGCCGTGTTCTGGTCTGCAAGCCGCATGGACTCCTCCATCAGCAGTTGCAGTATCCAGGCGGCGGCGTCTGCCACCCCGATCCCCTCTGCCAGCGTGTCAACAAACAGCTTTACCGCGACGTTGTTGTCGTAGACCCCAAGAGGCTCGGCCAGAGTCTCCCCACCCGCCCAATTCGCCGTCTGACCGTCCATAGCCTTCATCGCGTGCGCGACGATGAACGCGGGGTAGCTGGACGCCTGCACGTCAGCCAGCGTCAGCGCATTGGCCGCGGTATGCTGGAACTCGCCGATGTTCGGGTAGAGGTCGGCCAGGTTGCCTGCTTCTGCAACCGTCTTGGGGATGACGGGGACGTAGGCGGTGGCGTCCACCCCGGCGGCGGCGTCGGCCAGCGTCTTAGGGAAGTCGGCCACGCCTAGGGGCACGTCGGCGCCGTTGATGGATTCCGCCAGGGTGTCTTCGTATTCAGCCATGTCCACTCCAACCTGTAAAGAAAAGCCCCGCCGGCAGGCTACCGGCGGGGCCAGGCGGCGCAAAGGCCGGGACGGGGCCGCGCTGCCCGCGCCAGCATTACGAACTGGTCAGCGTCAGCGTCGTGGTGATCTTGAGGATGTCGTTGTCGATGACTGCGCGGCTCGCCGTGAACGCCTTGGCGCAGATCAGCACTCCGTCACTGTCGGCGGCATCCTGCTCCGTGGTCAGGAAGCCCCCGTAGACGGTGATGCTGGCGGCCATCGTGAAGTCGCAGGTCGCCGCGGTGTTGGTCAGAACCCCACCGGACGCAGCCGCGGGGTTCCACACCGGCCAGTCGCCGGTCGAGACGGAGACCCCGCCGACCGCCGCATCGTCGAAGTCCGCGGGGTCTTGGCAAGCCCCGTAGGTGCCGCCGCTGCCCAGCTTCGCCGCCGCGGTGTCGCCCGCCGCAGGGGTGACGTTGTTCTTGAAGATGCCCATGTAGTTCACGCCCAGGGCGCCG
>JAGVUD010000094.1 GCA_019136435.1 Armatimonadota bacterium
CGCGAATCACCGCGCGCGAGATCCACTATCACCACGTTGACTCCGCGCTCGGATGTTTCGGGAAGCGGGAGCGCGCTGATCGTCGTCTCGCCCGCCTCGATCTGACGCCCTGCGATGACAGTCATGCCCTGATCCGCGCGCAGCCTCACGTCGAGCGCGTATTCCGAGCCGCTGGTTACCGGATTGGCGCCCATCTGCCGGACGCGAAGGAAGGTCGTGTCTTTAACGCCGCTGATGCGAATGTCCCAGCGGGAGGGATCGGCCGGGTTCAGCACGGGCGTAACCTTTATGGCCGAGACGCCCGTGAGAACGGGCTTCGACTGCAGGCCGAGAACTGATGTCGTGAACCAGGCGAACTGGTCGGGCGCGGCCAGCCTCACGGCCCCGGGAAGGGCGACGAGCAGCACAGCCGCCGCAGCCATCGCGTAGCCGGGTTTCGCGGGAATTGCGTTGAAAACCCTGTCGCTGACTCGCTTCAGGAAGCCGCGTCTGGCAAGCCTGCGGCTGTTCTCTTCGCGAAGGGCCACGCGGATGCGGCGTGTAAGATCGGCCGGAGGCTCGAACGAAGGCGTATCGTAGTGGGGCCAGAGGGCCTGCAGGCCGTCGAACTCGGCGTGGCAAGTCGGGCATGCGGCGAGGTGCGCCTCCACGGCCACCTGCTTGCCTGGCTCCAGGCTCTTCTCGATGAGATCTGAAAAATATTCCCTTGCCGACTCACACTTCATAATGGGCAACGAACCTTTGCGGATTCATCCGCAACTTCACCCCGCAAACCGGTACCCGCGGCCGATATCCACGGCGGACAGGCGGCAAAGCGCTGTCCCCAACCTGTGTCCCATATGGTCAGACTGACAGCCCCACATGAAAGTTCCGCAACTGCGCTTCCCCCGCCGCCGCGGCTGCTCACAGAAGTCGTCTTGTCCCCGGCACACGCGCGTCTCACCCGGGCGCAACGTATCCCTTCTAGAAAGACTGCCGGCGGCAGGCTCCGGTTCCCGGATGCGCGCGTGCCCTCCGCGCGCACAACTCATGCCCTTACGCGTCGAACATGTCCTTCAGCGGCTCCAACTTCGTTTTCAACGCCAGCCTGGCGCGGTTGAGCCTGCTCTTGACGGTGCCGATCGGCAACCCCATGATCTCCGCAATCTCTTCGTACGACTTGCGCTGCGTGTGATACAGCACAACCATCGCGCGCTGATAGTCCGGCAGAGAGTTGATCGCGTCCATAAGAATCCGCGACAACTCGGATGTCTGAGCGACTTCATCTGGAAGTGGGGCGGTATCCTCTATCTGCCGGGTGACTTCAGATTCGTCGAGTTCAACCACGTCCTGAAGCGACGTCTGCGGGTGAGCCTTGACCTTCTTGCGCATGTCGAGGAAGACGTTGTGGGCGATTCGGAAGACCCACGTGGAGAACGTGGCGTCTCCCCTGAAGCTGCCGACCGCGTTGAACACCCTGATGAACGTCTCCTGGGTGATGTCCTCGGCGTCGTCCGGGTTGCCGCTCAGCCGCAGAGCGAAGTTGTAGATGCGCCGCGTGTAGAGGTCGACGAGCTGGTCGAAAGCCTCCATGTCGTGGGCTTTGCACCGTTCAATGATGCGCGCCTCTTCTATGTTCATGGCAGAGCGCCCGCCAGGCGGCTCTTCGGCGCAGTTCTTCCTGCCTGCAGGAGTATCAGCGGACTGCCTCCTCGGCCGGCCGCGCGCCAGCGGCGATGTCTATCGCCCGCTGCTCTTCGGCCGACAGGTGCTGCGCGCATCGTCCGCCCCGCACCGGCTTCGCATAGGTTCGCGATTCGCTGCGGCTGTAAACGCTGGACAGAATAACGCCGTCACCGGCGGCGTCCAGTATCGCCACGGCGAAGCTCTGTTGGCCCCCGACATCGTCAAACGCGTCGTAGCGCACGACGCCCACTCCCTGCAGCGTTGTCCGCTGCTTCTCGAGCACCGCGGAGAGCAGCCCTCTCAGTTCTTTCTGGCTGCCGTCCATCTGCTCGATCCAGCGTCCGTGTTCCGCAAGCAACTCCCCCAGGTCGCCGGCTCGCTCGTCGCGCAAAATGCGCGCGTACCTCCGCTTCAGAGTGCGCACCTGCGCCAGCAGATAGAGGCAGATCAGCGTGAGGAGCGCTCCGGCGGCGGCCAGCGCGAGTATCACGGTGTCGGGACGCGAAGCTATGAAGTTCTCGATGCTTTTGAGCAAATAAGTCACCACTCAGAGCGCCGGCTCTTGTTCCGGCGCGGCGTCAGCAAGTATCCGCCTTGGTGCGTTCCCCGGCGAGCCCGCCAATTCCTTCCGCCGCGCCCGGACTCAGTCCACAACCGGCGGGCCGACGAACATGTACGACCCGTCCGGCCATTTCGCCGAGTCGTACTGTGACCCGCCCGGCACCGT
>JAGVUD010000494.1 GCA_019136435.1 Armatimonadota bacterium
ATCGATCGGTAGAGCGGCGCGGTCGCGCCCCGGATCTCATACGTGTCACCGGGGCGCACGCCCGCGGCATAGGGCAACTGCGGGTTGGGGTCGTCCGCCTGCGGGCGGACGTGCAGCTTCTGATTGATGTTCCAACTCGAGTTGTACGCGTAGGGCGGCCCCTGGCAGGGGAAGCCGGGCTTGCCGTAGTACGTGGGCGAATAGACATCCCACCGCTTGCCCACGGCCGCGCCCGACGTCATCTCGATGTAGGGCCCCAGCGGACAGGAAACACCGCTTCCGCTCGGGCTTGCGGTCTGGCAGTCCGGGTAACCCCCATGGAAGTAGTTGTGGCTGTCTTCGATGAACGGGTCGGACAGCATGCAGGTCTTCGCGCCCGCGTTGGGAATGACCTGGCCGCCATCGCCCGACGCCGTGACTGTGCCGCTGGTAATGAAGAAGTCGCCGCCTTCGCAGGGTCTCTGGACGTTGACCAGACGCTCTTTCGCGGGGTCCAGCCAGACCCATGCCTTGACGTAGAAGTTCTCGTAAAGATCCTGCCCGAAGTCGTGCATCGCGCAGTTCATCGAGAATGTTTCGTGCTGATAAGCCGACTGGCTGCCGGTGTGCGCCCTCGCGGGGTTGAAGAGGTTGGGGTCATTGTCACCCACGCGGCGCTGGTACATCACGTCGTTCGCGTTCCCCTCCCCGGGATGGGTAGGGGTCTTCTGCCACTCCGGCCCGTCAATGGATCTCACCACATCAATCACCGGCAATTCGAAGCTCGTATTGTACAGGACAGCGCTGCTGGCTGCTCCGGCAACAAGCACCAGTGCGAGAAGCGCCAGCGCGGGCATGGCTGTCCGATGGATAGCGGTTTTATAAGACGCGCTCATATCTGCAGGTTCCTCCTTGGATACGCCAGGAACGCGTGAGCCACCCTGGCCTACACCCACGCGAAACCTCTCCCCAGTATCGCACACAGCGCCCGGAGTGTAAAGGTAATGCGAAGGAAATGTGCCGGTTTCGGTACGAACGCCCTAGCGATGCGATGCCGCGCTCTCAGAGAGCGATTACGTCCGCGTCATCTCTGGGAAGCACCACCCGCACGCGCTTCGAGTCCGCCTCGTCCAGCGTCGAGATGCCCGTCACCAGCAAGAAGGACCCCTCCGCCGGTGGCCGCGAGAGCTGCGAAACATCCAGCGTCACCGGGGTGAGCGACCCATCATCGAGCATAACGGCGCCGGGCATGTTGCGCACACGGCCCCAGACCGACACAAGCAGCCCGATGTTGTTCAGCCCGTAGCCCGCGGCAACCCCGTGCTGGCCGAGCGGCGGCAGGCCGAAATCCGTGCCCCCGAGGCTGCGGTTGTTCATCCCCAGCGGCCTTATCCGCGTCGCGGCGGCTGGCGCCCCGAAGCTCCACGCCTCAATCTGACGCTCGCCGTCCTCCGTCGTGCCCATGACGCCGCTCACATCCACAACGCTGTCCCGCGCCAATGAAGCCGCGCCGTCCAGATGCGCCGCCACGCGAATGCCCTGATGCCTGTCCGGCGCTTCCACATAGAAAAAGCCCGGGAAGTCTTCGGCCCCGGAAGTCGAGACCCAGCCGTTCAGGCTCAGCGGCTGCCCGTCGGCCAGCAGCTTGGGAGAGGCAGTCGCCGGAAAGATGTCGCTGGCGGTAATGCGGAAGTCGTCGTAAATCACAGAGGTCTGATCGTTGGACCCCTGATTGTTCTGCAGGCTGAACGCGACCCAGTTGAGGGGTGACCCGTACGCACTCGAAGACCATACATACGTGTCGTTGAAGTACCCGGTAACCGTGGTTCCGGTCCGGGTGATCCTGAAGCGGCCGGAGGTGGCGGTCGTCGGCAACTCCGACCGGTAGCTTCCCGTCCAGACGTGGACATTGCTCTTGTCGCGCACAACGTAGAATATCGCCCCGTTCTGGTACCCCGTATGCAGTTCCACCTGATTCAGGCCCGGGCCGGAGATGACCGCGTCGCGGAAATCCACCTGAATGTCGAAGTCGCCGGCGATGACGCCCCCGGGTATGAGCGAAGCCAGGTTGAGGTTGATCTCGACGTCCTGAAACCCTCCGGGCGTCGGAGCCACCTTCGCCAGACGGACATCTCCCTGCGACGCATCCACCGAGTACATCCCCGGGGTCGTCATCGTGATATACCAGTAAGTCGAGCTCAGCCCCCCGCTGTAGTCGTCCTGGAACACCGCGCATTGCGCGATGGACATGGCACAGGCCAGCAAAATTCCGGCAATAACCAGATTACGCACGTGATTCGTCCTCCTCGTCTCAGGCTGCGGTTGTCCGCTTCCGGCGCGAGTATAGCAAGACCGCTGGCGCGGCCGCAAGAGCCGAAGCGGCTACTCTTCATCCTCCGGCAGGCGCCCGCGCTTCTGCCGTTTCATCTGGGTGCACTCAAGGCTCGCGCGGTTCAGGAGGTCATCAATGGTGGCGGCGTGGTGAACGTCCTGCCGCTCCCTTGTGCGCTGCCCCCCCGCAATCCCAAAATTAGCGCTGATCCCTTCACTGACACCCTCGATCCGTATGTCCAATATGTGCCGGCTGGCTTCCTGTGCCAGGGCGGCAACCTCGTCCCTGGGCCGTATGCTGCCGATCACGAACTCATCGCCGCCCATCCTGCACAGTACATCCCGGCTCTCGTCGGTCACCCCGGCGAACACCCCGGTCACGGCTTTCAGCACCCGGTCGCCCGTGACATGCCCGTACTTCTTGTTGAACCGGCGGAACAGGTCAATGTCGAAGAAGACGATGCAGACCTCCTCGCCCCTGGCCATCCTGTCGCCGGCCCAGTCGCGCAGCGCGTCCGACCAGTGCAGCCCGGTCAGAGGATCGTACGCCCTTCCGAGCAGCGGCAGCACATCGCTGTGCGTCAGTATGCCGGCCAGCGCCCCGTTCTCGACAACAAGCAGCCGCGTGACGCCCTCCTTCGCCATCACCTCCGCCGCCTGGTGGACCGGCAGGCCCGGCTCGACGCTCACGAAGTCCCGCTGCATCGCGCCGCTCACGGGCTCGTCCGGGTCAAGCCCCAGCACGTCCTGGCACCGTAGCAGCCCCACGGGCGCGCCGCCATCCACGACCGGCAATGCGCCGACCGCGTTGCTCTTCAGCAGGGCGACCGCTGTTCTGATCGTGCTGTCCGGGCTGATGGTGATGACCTCGACCGGCATCACCTCCCGCACGGTCTTCATTGGGGAAGTGGTCCTTTCCTGATGTCCCGGGCTCTTCGCGGCGCGAGGCGGCCGGTCCGCCGCCAGTACCGCGCTCTGTCAGCATATGTCATTGTGGCTTCTGGCCCGGCGGGACTGCAGGGGCCTGACTGTCAGCCCATCTCGGAGAGCATCGCCCGCACGTCCTGGTTCAGGAAGCGGAAGGCGCTGTTCATCTTATCCTCCAACTGAGGCAGGGCGGCGAACGGCTCGTGGTGCTGCACATCCAGCTCGATGAACAGCCTGGTCAGGTCGCCGAAGAACGGCTCGATCTTGAGGTCGTGCGCGCCGTTGTTGTGGATGACCACCCTCAGCCCACAGCCCACCCGGCCCGCGCCGAGCATGTCGAGCACGGGCCTGAAACTCGCAAAAGCAGAGTTTTCGATGACCTCTGACGCCGTGGGGCCCTCCATTGGAAGAAACGCGGTCAGCTTCACGCCAAACGTCAGGTACTGCTCGATCTTGAGGTTCTGGCTCACGATCTCGAACAGGTCCAACGCCTTCTCTTTAGCGGGCTCGAAGTGGAAGATGTTGTTCTCGTTCACCTGCAGCCGGCCCGGGTTCGGAATCTGACCGCCCTGGACGATGCAGTCGCCATCGGGATTCGCCATCCGCACCCCGTCCGGCAGATGCTGAAGCGACTGGTAGGGGTAATGCTCGGTGACGGTGGCATACAGCCGGTTCAGCTCACCGGGCTGGAACTGCCGGGTCGGGAAGAGCACTCCGGCAGTCATTCGCTGGCAGTTGAGAAGGTCAGTGTTCATATGGTTGCGGGCCCCCGGTGCGGCCGATCAGGCCGCCGCTAAAGACTAACGGATTCTACCATGTTCGGGGGTCAACCTGAGGCGCCGCCGGCGCGAACCGATCTGACACGACCGGCTCTGTCATCTGTAGCCCGTAATCTGATCTCAGGGGCGCTGCGCCCAGTAGTCCCTCACGAACTGCGCCTGCGCGTTATTCTCCGGCTCTCCCACAAGCTCCAGCGCGTCTTCTGCCGAGCCGGCCTCGAACGCGAGAAACGCCGCCGCCACCGTCCGGCATCGCCCGACGCCGGCGTAGCAGTGCACGTACACCGCCCTGCCCGCGTCGCTCCAAGACTGCAGAACCATCCTGAGCTGGTGCATCTGCTCAAAGCTCGGAGTCGAGAAGTCTTCGAGTTCGGTGATGACATGCTGCATCCCCGCCTTTCTGATCTCCTCGCAGATTTGCGGCGACGGACGCTGCAGCGAAAGGACGGCCTCGATGCCGTGTCCTTTCAGTTCGCGGACATCCTGCGCCCGGCACGGAAGCGATCCCGTCGCCACCTCACCCCACACAGCCCACCGGAAATCCACAGGAAGCTCTCCCCTACTCGTACCTGAGCGCCGTAATCGGGTCTACCATCGCCGCCCGGGCCGCCGGGTAGATGCCGAAGATAACCCCCACTCCGCACGCCACCCCCAGCGACAGCGCAATCGCCTGCGTGTTGACGATCGTCTTCCACCCCGCATACTCCGAAATCGCCCTCGCGCTTCCCACCCCCAGCGCCACCCCCATCAGGCCGCCCAGCAGCGTGATGACCAGCGCTTCCAGCAGAAACTGCTTCGTGATATCCATCCGAGTCGCGCCGACGCAGCGCCGGATTCCGATCTCCCGCGTCCGCTGGGTCACCGTCGCCAGCATGATGTTCATAATGCCGATGCCGCCCACCAGCAGCGATATCCCCGCGATGGCGCCCATGACGATGTTGAACACCCGCTGGGTCTCCTGGCTCTGGCGGATCAGCTCGGAGGGCACTTCGATCGTGTAGTCGTCAATGCCCCGGTGCCTGCGCTTGAGAACCGACCCGACGATCTCAGCAGTCGGAACGCTCGCCGCCTCCGACCCGGTCTGGATGATCACCGAGGAGATCGGGCTGTCATCAAGCTTCTCTCGCGTCCGTAGCGCCCGGAACAGCCGGTACACGCCCGCCATGGTGGACGGCGTGGGCTGCTCGGAATACACGCGGTAGTTGCGGATGGAGACACTGAGGGGAATGTAGATATCGAAGTTCTGGTCGGGCACGTCCACCACCATCTTGCCCGGAACGGTCTTCGGCGCAAGCACCCCCACAACTGTGAAGGGGTCTCCGGAGAGGACGATGGTCTTGTTGACCGGGTTCTCGAACCCGAACAGCCTGCGCTTCACCCCCGACCCGAGAACGCACACCCGCGAGCTCTTGTCAACGTCCTCTTCCGAAAGGAAGCGGCCGGCCGCCATGCTCGAGCGGCTCGCATCGAGGAACGGCGCCGTGGTTCCCAGTATCTTCGCCGCCACGGGCGGGCCCTTCACCAGAAGCTCGCCCATCACCTGGCGCACGGGAACAACGCTCTGGGCGTACTTCACCACGCTCTTGAGCGCCTGAACGTCCCCGTAGTTGAGCCCGTACGGCGACACCTCCTGAGCTTTCTCGAGCGCCTGTCCGGTCAGCGTCTTGCGCTCGACCCGCACCACGTCCACGCCCAGCAGCTTGAGTTGATCGAGCGCTTCCTGCCGCCCCCCCTCGCCGATGGAGACCATCGCAATGACCGCCGCCACCCCGAAGATGACGCCGAGCATCGTAAGAAAAGACCGCAGCTTGTGTGCAAGCAGCTCCGCGATGCCGCCGGTAATGGAATCCCAGACGCTCACGGGTTACTTCTTCGTGTCTTTCTTCGGCGCCGGGGCGGGCAGAGAGGCGCTCTCCTTCTCTTTCGGCTCTGCCGCTTCTTCAGCGCCCTGACGCGTGGGGTCGCGCAGGGCGACGACATCGCCCGCCGCCAGCCCCTTCCTGATCTCAACATACGTCGCGTTGCGCTTGCCTGTGACGACCAGGTGCGGCCGGAACTCCGACGACTTCCTCACATAGACCATCTGCTTCCCGTTCTTCTCGAACACCCCCTCGATGGGAACACGAATGCATTTCAGCGCAATGTCGTTGATGATCTCGGCGTTTGCAGTCATGCCCGGCCGAAGCGGAGTCGCCCCGGACTGGATCACCTGCACCGTCACCTCGAAATTGCGCCGTCCGGGAGTGCCCGAGCTCTGCCATGGCATAGACTCGGATGCGAGTGTCGCAATGTCTTTCACCACCCCACTGAACCTCTGGCCGGGCAGCGCGTCGAGCGTGAGCCGCACTTTCTGGCCCACCCGGACCGCCGAGATGTCTGCTTCCCCAACCTGCACCGTCACTTCCATGCTGGAAAGGTCCGGAATCTCCAGAATCACCATCCGCGAGCGCACGCTGTCGCCTTCTTTCAGCTTCCGCTCCGAGTCGCCCATCCACACCTTGTTCAACACCACCAGCCCGCTGCCGCTCGACGTGATCCTCGCCTTCGAAAGGTCGCTCTGGGCCTGCTTGAGGCGCTCAGACGCCATCATCGCCTGGAACTCGACATTGCGAACGTCCGCCTGCTTCTGGTTCTCTTTGCTCTCGATGTCCTTTTTCTTCAGAATCAGCGCCTTCTCGCCTTTGGTGATCGCGAACTCCTGCTTGCGCACCGCAATCTGGGCGTTCTCGACATTGGACTGCGGCACAAGACGGTCTTTGGCCAGCCGCTCCTGCTTCGCCAGGTCCGCCTGCAGCCGCTTCAGTTCTTCCTTGTCGTAGTTGAGCTGCGCCTCGGACTGCTCGTAATCGGTCCTGTTCGACTCCTTCAGGATCTCCATCTCGAGCTTCGCCTTCTCGACCTGCGACATTGCGTTCGAGTTTGCCAGCGTCTCGGTGCGGACTTTGTCCTTCAGCGGGGTGTCGTCCACCTGCACCAGCAGGTCGCCCGGCCTCACCGTGACGCCTTCCTGAATCAGGTAGATGACCTTTCCCTCGATCTCGGAGTTCACGGCGATGCTCCGCTCAGCCTTGACGTTGCCCAGCTCCTTGACGCTGATGACAAGATCGCCGCGCTCCGCCTTTGCCGTCGGGACGAAGACCTCTTTCCGGTCTTCCGGAAACCATTTCGCCCAGACAGCCGGGAGCGTTTTCCAGGCATACCAGACGATTCCGATCAGAACAGCCGCTCTCAAGGCGGTCCAGACGTATCTTCGCATCAGGAACCCATCTCCGTGGCGATATCACGGCCGGTCGAACGCTTCAGCGCGACCAGCGAAAGGTAGTAGTCTATCTGCGCGCCCAGCAGAGAGGCCCGCGTCGAGGTCAGGTCTCTCTGGGCTTCCAGCACGTCGCGGTTCACGACGAGCCCCTCCTCGACCATCCTCTGGGCAAGGTGCAGGCGATCCTCGGAGATCTTCTGGTTCGCGCGGAGAATGTCTATGGACGCCTCCGCGGCTTCCAGCGCCCGCACCGAGCGCAGCACCTCGTCCTTGATCTCCTGCTTCAGATAGTCGAACTCGATCTCCATCTGCCCGAGTTCGCGAGAAGCCTGCTCGCGCCGCTCGCGCCTGCTCACGCTGCCCAGCGGATACGAGTACGTGAGCCCGGCCGTCCAGTTCGAGTCCGACAGTGATCCGCCCCCGCCGAACACTCCCACGCCCTCGTTGACGTACGACCCGAACAGGTCAACCCCCGGCCGCTGGTCATCACGGGCGACGGAGAGCTCCAGCTTCTGGCGGTCTATCCCGATCTGCGCGACCGAGATATCGCGCCGGCTTTCCAGGGCTTCCTGCACCAGCGTGTTGGCATCGAGCTTCACAGGCTCAACAACCGCCGTGTCGGTCAGCTCGGTGTTCTGCCCGACCTTGAGCCCCATCCGCAGCAGAAGCGCATCCAGCGAGTCGCGATACTGCCGCTTCTGGCTGACAAGCGAATCCTGGCTTTGCGCAAGCTGGTTCTGAGCACGCGAGACCTCGATCTCCGCGACCAGGCCCTCCGCCAGCTTCTTCTGGGCGGTCGTCACCGAGTCGCGCGCCATCTCAACGTCATACTCCCGCACCTTGATCATCTCGGAGTTCTGCACCGCGCGAAAGTACGACTGAATCGTGTTCTCGACCGTGTTCTGGCGGTCGAGATAGGCCCGGTGCTCCTGCGAGGCGAGAGAGTACTCCAGCCCGGTTATCTGCACATTGCGCTGACCGAGCAGGCCGCGGCCCTTGAACAGCGGACGCCGGTACTCGAGCTGCAGCGATGAAGCAAGGCTTGAGGTTGATAGGGGAACGATGCTTGCGCTGATCTGGTCGCCGCCGAGGCGGTCTATGGTGATCTCGGCGCCGGCGCTCGCCGCCGTGTCGTTGTCGCCGCTGGTTGCGCCAAACTGCGTGACCCCGGCGCGAATGGTGGCCTCAGTCAGGTCTTTCCCCGAAACAAGGCTGCTCCGGGCATTCAGAAGGCTGACCTGTGTCTGCTTGAGGCCCGGGTTGTTGTCCAGCGCAAGCGAGATCGCCTGCTTGAGCGTAAGCTTCGAGGGGACCTGCGGCTCCGCCGCCTCCGCGGCCGCAATCGGCAGGCGTGCGAAAGCGAGCGGCAGGCAGGCGGACAGAACAAGGACGCCCCGGCGCCAGCGGCGCTCAGCAGACAGGAACGTCATCAGCCCGCCGCCTCCGGGCAGTTGAGCCCTCCCGGCTCCGGCCGGCGAGGACGGCAAACAGGCGGTATTCACATGCGATTCTCCAGACTCCCGCATCCAGACTGGTATCCTATCAGGCCGAGCGCCGCGGCGTCAAACCGCCCACGAAGCAAGAGACACAAAGCATCTACGGCGAAGTGCGGCCATCGGCGAAGCGCACGATGATCCCGTCGCCGTCGATTGGATACCAGGTGCGCCGCAACGCGGGAAGCTGGCGGTTGCCGGTTTCTTCCAGCCCCGGGTCGCCGCCGGGGCCAACGCTCCAGACCGCCCAGCGTACGGGAGGCTCCTCCCTGCGCATCTCACCGCGATCGAACGCGTAGATATCTCCGGCGAACTCGTAATACAGGACAGCATCTTCCCTGCATTCGGGGTAATCGCGCGGAATCCACATGGTGAAATGCCCCTTGTGCGAGGCGGAGTATCCCCAGTTGATCGCAACGTACTTGTACGGGCGGCCGGTCTGGTTGTCTTCACTTCTGGTCCGGTTGAACGGGTCATTGAAGTTAGACGCGCCAAGGTAGTGAAGCTTAACCAGTTCGTGCGGAACTTCGTAGTAGTCATACTTCGAACTGCCCGAGCAGATGGACCGCACGGGGGGCAGGCCCCTCCAGTCATCCCTGTACATCTCGATCGCGATGCCGATCTGCCGAAGGTCCGAATGCACGCGCGTAACCCTCGCCCGCACCCTCGACCGCGCCAGCACCGGGAAGAGTATGGCGGCAAGAATGCCGATGATGGCGATCACCACGAGCAGCTCGATGAGAGTGAACGCCCGGCGGGAGCCCTGTTTTGAGAAGGGTGTCACTGAGTTACCAGCTCGATATCTTCCGGTCCGGCGGCAACCAGCGCCGCGCCGTCGCCCGAACCCACCGCAACGGCTGTCACGATGACGGCCGCGCCCTGCTGCGGCGCAGCGCCGCCGCTGACCCGCACGGCGATCGTGCCCGACGCATCGGTGAGAATGAAGCCGCCCTCGCCGTCACCCGCGCCCGCCACGCCCGCGACGCGCACCAGCAGGCCCTGAACGCTCAGCCCGCGTTCGCCTCGAGCCACCGCGCTGTTGACGAAGAGCGGGCGAGGCGCCTGCCCTCCGGACGAACGGCTCACATAGCTCGCGGCGATCGCTCTGCCGCTCTGGTCCTCGACGATGACGCCCGCGACAGAGACGATCTCGCCCGGCGAAACCGCGCGGCTGCTGATCACTCTCACACCGCCCGAGCGTCCCTCGTCCTGTATGAAGAAGAACCCGTCGAAAACCCTGGAAACAACCTTCCCGGCAAGCGCGACGCGCTCGCCAGCGTCTCTCGCGCCCGCCTCGCGGCACGCATCGAGCGCGGCCGAGATATCGGCCGCCTTCTTAACCCACACCCGGTAGCCGCCGGTGTACGGGGAAACCTGGTCGTCCTCCTGATCGAAGATGCCGACAACGTTGAGCCTGCCCTGTGGCTGCGGGTTCACGCCGAAGTTACCCACTGCCGACAGCAGCATTCCCACCGAACCCGTGGCGTCGCCGATGGTCATCAGGCTGTTATTGCCCCACGATCCGGCCGTGACTTCAACTCCGTGCAGCATTACATAGCGGCCCTGATACCTCTCGCCGCCGCCCGCGCGCGTCTCGTCGAAGTAGTTGCAGTGCGAGACCGACGCGATGAGCTGCGGGTCGGGCAGGCCCGGGTGCCCCAAGATATCAACGTGCCACACGAGGTTCGGGGCTCCGCTGTGCCCGCGATTGTTGATGACGACCTTGCCCCGGCCCATGTCGGCGATGAGCCCGGTGATGCGCAGGCGGTCGCCCGCGCTGAAGTCAATGTAATCTGTTGAGCGGAAGTAGGCCCAGAGCGCGTCGCCGTAGAGGAACTTGCCCGTCCACGCCTGCATGCCGCCCCGGTCGCTCATGTCATCCTGAAGAAAGACCGTGTACTGCAGGCCGGGATCCAGTATCTCATCAACTCCCGCGAGCGCGACCCCCTCAATGATGATCCTGCTCGCCGGGTCGGTTTCGTCGGCCCACACCTTCGGGTGGATTCCGTAGCCGGCGGAGTTGACCGCCTGGTAGTCCCACATCGAGTCGGCGCGAGCCGATGCCGCGCAAACCGCCACCCCCGCTACAGCAATAAGAAGCCAGATGCTGTTTTTCACGGTCTCACTCCTGTTCCGGGAACGCCGCTGCCCCATGCAGGGATGGTAACACGCCCCCGCAACCGCGGCTGCGGGGCGGCTGTCAAGAGGGCGACACTCAGCCGGACTGCGCTGCCATAGCGCAGTACAGTTCTGGCGCCTTAAGATCTGGCATACACCAGAACCCCTTCGCGCACGCAGTCGCCAATCACGTGGTTTGGAGAGTCCTTCCAGTAGTCGAACTCGAGCGCGCTGAACAGAAGCACGTCTTTCGGCCCCTCGATATCCGCAAGGCCGCGCCTGATCTTGGACAGTTCACGCCATCGCGGACGATCACGGCCAAACTCGCCGTCCTCGACGACCAGGATGTCCAGGTCAGAATCGGGCAGCGCCTCGCCACGCGCTGCTGGGCCGAACACGTAGATGCGCACGGGATCCGCCTGTTCCAGAACCCGCCTGACGATTGTGTCTGCTATGTCCCTTATCATCCTGGTAAAACCATCCAGAGGATAGAAGCGTCCGAGATGTTTGGCAAGCCCTTGCTGGCGCCGCGTGCCTAAGCCTCCACGCGGCCCCCGAGAACCCCCGCCAGGAACCCCTCGGCGGCGGCGTAGAAACTGAGCCGGTTCTCCGGCCGGGCAAATCCATGCCCCTCATCTTCAAACAACAGATACTCCACAGAGATTCCCCGCGATCGCAGCGCCTCCACCATCTGGTCGGCTTCCGCCCGCGGCACGCGCGGGTCGTTCGCGCCCTGCGCAATCATCAGCGGGCGCCTGATCTGGTCAACCCGGAACAGCGGCGAGCGGCTGAGCATGAACTGCTCCTCGGTGTCCGCGTTGCCCACCCGCAGGTTGATCTGCTCGCGCATCGGCTCCCAGTACGGCGGTATGGAGTGGTACCAGGACACCAGATTGCTGATGCCGACCCCGGCCACCCCCGCCGCGAAAACATCCGGCGTGAACGTCATCCCGACCAGCGCCGCATAGCCGCCGTACGACCATCCGAAGATCGCAACCTTCTCCGGGTCCGCGATCCCGTCGTCCACCATCCGGTTGACGGCGTCAATCAGATCGTCGTGCATCCGCCCGCCCCCGTGGACGTTCAGCACGAGCGGCAGATTCTTCGGCCCGGCCCCTTCCGGCAGCGTGAGATAGCAGACCATCCGCAGCCCGTCTCTTGCGGTGATCTCCACGGGGCGCATGGGCGCGAGATGCGCCTCCTCCAGCGCGCTGTTCTGGCTGAAGAGATAGCTCCCGGCGCCGGACTGGCAGTCCCACAGGAAGTACTTCACCGGATCAACGTCCGACGAGAACGCCAGTATCCACCACCGGTCGGACAGATCGCGCGAAACGACGTCCATCTCTCCCGCGTGAATCCGCGCCGCCGCGCGGACGCGCTGCTCGAAGTCCGGGTCCAGAAACGTCCACTCCTGCCGCGCCTTCGTGAACGACACGGCCTGCAGGTGGCGGCGCGTGGGATGGACGATGCGGTCGCCGTCGAAGTCCACGTCCTCGCGCCCCGCGAGCGGGGTCTGTTCGCCCGTCGCGAAGTCCAGCTTCAGCACGCGCGATGTGTTCGTATCGAGCGAGCTTGCGATGTAGAGCCCGCCCATGTCCGGCGTCACGCCGAACGCGTACACTTCTTCCCCGAACGGCGCGTGGATCAGCGTCTCCCACTCGCCGGTCTCCGGGTGATACCGGCGCAGGTCGGTGCCGCCGTCCGCCGCCTGAGCGGTGCCCGCCCGGATGTTCAGATGCCAGTCCGCGTCGTAGCCCAGCATGTCGCCCGGGTTGGGCACGGTCAGTTCCATCTCGCCCGTGTCAATGCGCACACGGTACACGTCGTGAAGCTGCGGGTTCTCTTTGTTGAGGCCGATCAGAATCTCGTTCGGATGCTCCGGCTCGGCGGCAAGGGGCTGAGCATGGACGCCCTCGAACGGGGTGAGGTCGCGCACCGCTCCGGTCTTGAGGCTGACAGCGTACACATGCCAGTTCTCGTCGCCGTCCCTGTCCTGAACGGTGCAGATATGCTCGCCGTCGTAGGCCCAGAAATAGTGGCGGATTCCCCGGTGCGTGTCGCGCGTCACCGGCCGGTCGTCCCCGCCCTCGCGCGAGCGCACCCAGACGTTCAGAACTCCGTCGAGCGGAGCGATGTAAGCGATACTGTCGCCGTCCGGCGACAGGCGCACGGACATGCGCTCGGGGTTGCCGAACAGGACTTCGCGCGGAATCAGCGGCGGCTGGGGCATTTGTTGGCTCTCCTTGTAGGATTTCGGATCGGGACCGGAGTGACGGCGATGGTTACTCTCCCATCACCTTCACGACGACGCGCTTTCGCCTCTGGCCGTCGAACTCCGCGTAGAAGATCGTCTGCCAGGGGCCCAGGTCGAGACGCCCGCCAGTTACGGGGATTATGACCTGATGATGCACGAGCAGGTTCTTGAGATGCGCATCGCCGTTGTCCTCGCCCGTCCGGTGATGGCGATAGTCCGCCTTCGGCGCAAGGCGCTCCAGGAACTCCATGGCGTCTTCCAGAATGCCCGATTCGTTGTCGTTGACCCACACGCCGGCGGTGATGTGCATGGCCGACACGAGCATCATACCCTCCTGGATGCCCGATTCGTGAAGGATGCGCTCGCAGTCGGATGTGATATTGACAAACTCCCTGCGCTTCGGGGTCTGGAAAAAGAGGTATTCGGTGTGGCTTTTCATGGTATCCTCCCGGGGGCTCGAAGCCCCCTTTTGTTCGTCAGGGAGGGCTGTTTCCCCTCTCGGGCCATGCTCGGAGACGGCGATTGAGGTGGCCCGGGTCAACTTTTTTGCCGATATCGTAAAATTTTTTGTAGTTTGTGCAGGTAATTCTACCAGTACTTGAACAATACAAAGCGGGGTAGTGGAATGCGCCGTGGCCGGCATTCCTCGCGGCCGTCCGGACGGACAGGATGTCTGTTCGGAGTGAAGCGAATACCCTCGTGTTCTGCGCCGGTTCAACCGGCGCAGTGGATCTGACGCGATTCAGGATGAAAAG
Organism: Armatimonadota bacterium; assembly: GCA_019136435.1. Taxonomy (GTDB): domain Bacteria; phylum Armatimonadota; class UBA5829; order DSUL01; family DSUL01; genus JAGVUD01. The sequence goes on from JAGVUD010000494.1 coordinate 13,896, forward strand.
GCAGGTCTGATGGAAATGGGGCAAACCCTTCGGTACAACAGGGCGTCCAACGCCGCCTCTCGGCCGAAACAGGAGCCGGACCGCAAGCACTCCCTGCAAGTGGAGGAGATGTGGGACAGGTTCAAGACGTGGGGCGACAAGCAGGCGCGCGATGAGCTGATAAGGCGCTACGCGTATCTCGTGAAGATCACGGCTGGACGGGTCGTGACCAGCCTCCCCCCGAATGTTGACAGAGACGACCTGATTTCAGCGGGCGTCATCGGACTGGTTAAGGCCATTGACCAGTTCGACCGCGAACGCAAGGTCAAGTTCGAAACATACGCCATTGCCCTCATACGCGGGGGCATCTTCGAGATGCTGCGGGAGGAGGACTGGGTTCCGCGGTCCGTGCGGGAGCGCGTGAAGCTCCTTGAGAGGACATTTCTCAGCCTCGAGGGCACGCTCGGCAGGCCCGCAACGGAAGAGGAGATCTCCAGCGAGCTGGACATGGACATTGACTCCCTGCACTCCGTGCTCACCGACGCCGGGCGCGCAGTGCTGCTGTCGCTCGATGATATCGTGCTGACGAGCGAGGGGAGCGAGACGATCAGGCTGGGAGACATCGTCCAGGATCACCGGGCCAACACGGATGCCGAGGTCGAGATCAATGCGATGAAGACCAGGCTCGGGGAGTGCATTGACCGGCTTCCCGGGCGCGAGAAGCTTGTCATCTCGCTGTACTACTACGATGGCCTGACGTTCAAGGAGATCGGGAAGATTCTTGGGGTGTCGGAGTCGCGGGTTTACCAGCTTCGCACACAGGCGATTGTCCGGCTGCGCGGCTATCTGCAGCGGGACGTCGAACTGTTGCAGGTCTAGAGAGGCGGACGGGCGAGCGCAAGGAACCGCGACGCGCCATACAACGTATAGACTCTGAATGGCTGCCTCGCGGCAACTGCCTGAGGGGCACTCGCCAAAGAGCACGGGCGATTACTATAAGGGCAGGACTCCATTCAGCCGAAATAGAATTGATGCTTTCCGGCAACCGATAACCGGGTGAGCGCCCGTCGAAGGCGGGGAATCAGGGAGGGAAGGCCAGAGCTTTA
>JAGVUD010000151.1 GCA_019136435.1 Armatimonadota bacterium
CTCGGCCGCCACCTGAGGGCAGGCGACGCCCTGCGCGAGCCGTGGGGCAGTCCGAACGCGTTCGACGCGGTCATCGGCAATCCCCCCTGGGTCTCTTTCTCCGGGCGGCAGGCGGAGCCACTGTCCGACGAGGACCGGCGCTTCTACTCACAGCGCTTCGAAGGCTTCCGCGGCTGGCTGTCGGCGCAGGGGCTGTTCATCGAGTTGGCGGTGCGCCTGTGCCGCCCGGGCGGGCGCGCCGGAATGGTGGCCCCGGCGCAGATATGCGGCCTGCGCGGATACGGCCCGCTCCGGCGGGCGGTCACCTCGCTCGCGCGGCTGGACGGCACGGCGCTCAGGCTGGGCGAGCACGAGTTCGACGGGGTCACCGGTCCCGCCGCCATCTACGTTTTCGAGCGGCTTCCCGACGGCGCCGCCCGCGGGACGGACGATGTCTGGGAGTGGCGCACGGACATCTCACGCGCACACACGAGCCCCGCCGCGCAGGCGATTCTCGAGAAGATGCGCCGGTTTCCGCCGCTGCCGAAGGAGACCTTCACCGATCCCGGGGTGCACACGGGCAACAGCGCGGCGCTTCTCCTTTCACGGGAGCCGCCCGCAGGGGACGGATGGGCGCCGGTGCGCGAGGGGAGGGATATCGCGCCGTTCCGTCTCGGCCCGCCGCGCCTGTGGCTGCGGACGCAGCCCGAGCTTCCCGCCGGCCGCTATTGCCGCATCTGCCCGCTGGAGCGATACGCCGCCGCGCGCATTCTCATTCGCCAGACAGCATCGCGGCCGGTCGCCGCCCGGCACACCTGCCCGGCGCATTTTCGCAACAGCGTGCTTGCCTGCGCGGGTGTGTTGTGGCTTCCGGACGAGGCGCTGGCGGCGATCCTGAACTCGCGCCTCGCCGCCTTCTTTCACCGGCACTCGTTCTGCGACAGCCGGCAGGGAGCCTTTCCGCAGGTGAAGGTGAGCCATCTCAGGGCGATTCCCGTGCCGCGCGAGATTCCGGGGGCCGCCTGCCTTGAGTTGACCCGTCTCGCGCGCGAAGCCGAAACCAATGGCGCGGACGTGGATACTCTGGCCCGGATAGACCGGGCCGTGTTCGGTCTTTACGGCCTGGCTAGCGCAGAGATCGAAACGGTGCTTTCCGACGAGATCGCCCGCGTCTGACCCGCGCCCCGGGCTGTCCTGCGGACTTGAGCACTGCATCCCGCGGGAATGACGCTTTGCACAGCCCCCCGCTCAGCGGAAGGTTGAATTCCCGCAGACCCCGCCGCCCGGCTTCGGCAATTCGGCCTTGCGCTCTGCGACGGCTCTCAGATCGTCGTCAGTGCCGAAGCATAGAACGGAAGCACGTGCTCATCTGATCCGTCGCCGCCTGCTCTGTGACACTGCCATCGCTGCAATCAGCGCCCCCATTGCAGCCGCCGTCGAGGGCTCGGGCACCGGCGTCCAGTACACGGCGTGTTGCTCTCCCTCTGGCGTGGTAGAGTAACCGACGATCACACCCGATGCGTTGAGCGACCTGGGCACGGTGTTCACACCCAGAGCTGGCAAGGCTGAAAACGCGACGCCATCGTACGCCCACGCTCCGAAGGGGAAGGGGCCGTCGCGGCCTGCTATCACGCCGTTATCGTTGATGGACGAAGGCGACCCCAGCCCCAAGTCGTGCAACTCACCGTCCCACAGGAAAATGTGGTAGATATCGTAGAGGTGCTCCGGGTCACTGGCGGCCGCCATGCCAACAACGACGCCCTTATTGTTGACGCCGCTGCAGTAGCTATAGGTGCCGCCAAACGTGCCAAGGTCCATCGGCTGCCCGTTGACCCACACGATAGCATGTGTGGTTCGGGGGTAGGCTGGCAAATCGCCGTACCCTACGACGAGCCCATTGTCGTTCAGTCCAAGCGCTGCGGTGTTCTCGCCGCCCAGGCCTGAAAGCTGCACCGTCGAACCACCAGTCGGCAGCAACCAGGGGTTGTCGCCATCATGACCGATGATATCACCGTTGTTGTTGATGTCCATGGCCTCTCCCGCCCCGTGAGTCAACCGGATGCCGCCATTCCAACTCACGGCTTGGCCACCGCTGGTGCCGACTATGACGCCAGCATCGTTGATCGCGGACGCGCTGCCCGGCCCGAGGTCGTGGAACTCGCCGTCCCAGTAGAACGCATAGGTGTCGAACGGGCCGGCCGGGTAGTAATCGCCCACAATGACCCCGTGCGAGTTGACGTCTTTTGCCGCGGCATACCGCCCACCGAACGTCCCCAGATCGTGAAGCAGGTAAGTGACCTCTGCAGCAGCCGGAAGGGCGAACGTAGCCAGTATGCAGGTAAGGGCGAACTGCAGCAGACCGTCGCGAAACTGTGGCGAGACTGCGCTCATTTGCACCGTCGCCTACT